>DNGT01000012.1:1290-5292 GCA_003486165.1 Desulfobacteraceae bacterium | reverse complement strand
AAAATCCTTATCTAATTGCTTGTGTTTGATCCGCAGAAACGGGTTGGTAGACAACCGGGCAGTTTTCAACACAACTGCCGCAACCGGTACATAGATCCATGTTGACGCTTCGTGCACGTTTGTTGATTTTTACCTTAAAGTTACCCTCTTCTCCCGAAATGCTTTCCACATCTGCAAGGNNTTTGACATTTTCTACTCCTGATTTAAAAAAGATGTAATTTCGGTAATATCGAGCTGATTCATGTGGATTCCCAATGTGTCTTCATCGATACCCAAACACAGACCGAGGAGTTGTGGATAGACAATTGAAGCAAGGGCCTCACTGCCATTTTGAGACATCATCATATTCTGCACATGGTCAAATTGCATCTGACAGTAAGGACAGGCGGCGCACAAATAATCAGCGCCGGCCTTCTTTCCGTTTGCCAGTTTTTTGGCCGTGATGTCCATGGAAAGATCATCATTCACACCCATTACCGGCGCGCCGCAGCATTCCAGTTTGCTGGCATAATCGATACTGTCGGCACCCGTCACCTCTACCAGCTTGTCGAACAAAGAGGGAGCAACCGGATCATCAAACTGGGTGATCTTGCTCGGCCGCAATGCATGGCATCCATAATGGGTTGCGATTTTAAGTCCTTTATAAGATTGGGAAATATGGCTTTTTATCTCATCGAGTCCAACATCATGATACAGTACGGAAAGAAAATGCTTGACCTCAAATTTGCCTTCATACCGCAGGCCTTTTTGCGCAAGGGCATGTTTGATCTCTTCCTGAACATCTCCTTCTTCCTTTAAAAAATGTTCGGCTTCCTTGAGGCTGCCGAAACAACACTTGCAAAGCGATATGATGGTTAAGCCCATTTTTTCAGCTGTTGCCAGATTCTCCGATGCAGAAAGAAGAAATGCTTTCCGGTCCAAATTGCGTACAGGATAACCGCAGCATTTAAAATCCCTGCTGTCCACAAGTTGAATACCAAGCTTTCGCATCACCGCCCTTGCGGCGGTTTCATACTGAACAACTCTGGCAGGTATGTTACATCCTAAAAATAATGCGTATTTCATAATGATATCCTTTTCATTATGTCATTTTGGATTCTTCAGATTCTTCCGAAGCTGTCACATCTTCTTCTAAAGGCATGGATGCTGATTCTGAAAGTTCAGCATCTTCTTTCGGCGGCATGCATGCATTTTTAATAGAAAGATTTTTTAAGCCGTAGAGCACATCCGTCACCTTCACATTCTGTGGGCAGTGCTCCTGGCATTGATAACAGGTCAAACAATCCCAGAGCATTTGTGGACCCGTCGCCATTTCCGTCAAACCCAATCCGAGACAGTTCATGATTTGATGGGGCAACAACCCAACAACCTCCTGAGGATTTTCATAGTTCATCACCACCGGACACACCGTGGTGCAGGTCTGGCATCCAAAACAATGGACAAATGTATCGGCATCCGGCAATTGACTCGAAGCATCTCTTTTTTTGTCTGAAAGTGAAATCGGCGTGGCTTTATCCATCAGCTGCTCAAAATTGCAGGCAACCGAACGATTCGCTGCTTCTAAGGGTTTGCGATAATCATCCGCAGCAATGTTGTTTCGATTCAATCCGCGATAAAAGGAAAACGGAGACAGCGTCAACAGTTCCGGCAGTCCTCTTTGTAACAAATCCTCCCTTACGTTGAACCAGAGTTCCTTTAGATTAATGCCGGACGGACAGACCACCGTGCACCGATCACAGTTCGTACAAAGGTAAACACCTTCCTGAATGGCATGCAGTTTATCTTCGGAGAGATCTTTTCCTTTGGCCAGGACTTTTAAAAACGTTATTTTTTCTGAGGGCAGAATATATTCATTGCCCAGAACATCGAAGGATGTCGAGGCGGAGCACCGCAGACTGCAGGTGCCGCAATGGGTGCAGGCATCCAATTCCATGGCCTGTCGGGTGACAATATTCGCAGGGTCCGCTGTTTCCTTTTCCATAACCGCGTTGGCGAGCAGGCTCACCGGTGTGGATATGATATGAAACATCTTGGAAAAGGGNNCCGTATCCACATTATCCAGCGCCAAAGCAAACGGTTTTATTGTTTTGGCAACCGCATAACCCGTAAATGCCCACCCTGGACGAGAATGACATTCGGCACAATTGGCCTCGTGACTTTCCATTCCCTGCTCCAGGATATCCTCGTCAAAGGGACCTTGAACATTCGGAGAGACAACATCAAACTTTTCTACCCAGTAACTTTCAAGGGCTTCGATTTCTTCGGCATCACTATCTTCATCGAGACCGGCGAAATCCGTCACCATTCCCTGAAATGCCGTGTAAGACGTAATTTTAACACCTTCCAGAAGGATACCGGAAAAGATAATCACCACGACAATGACGATCGCGTAGGCATCCATGCCGCTGGTTTTAAGCCGCGGCACTTTCATAATGAACCGCCGGATTATTGCGATACCGATGCCGACCACCACCATAAACCCGAAAAGATCTCTTAAAAACATAAATGGATTGACGGTTGAATAATAATCGGAAAAGAGCTTTGCAGAGATGAATTTTTCCAAGGCATGCATCAAAAGAAGGAGCATAAATCCGCCATACAGGAGCATGTGCATCATCCAGCGCAAAAAATCTTCTTTCAAAATCCTTTTTTGCAGCAATACGTCCAGAATAAAGGCCTTAATGAGAAGAAATATTTTTGAACTGAATATAACTCCGACAGTTCCTTTGATGGCTGCCAAAAATCTCTGAGCAGGCGTGTAGTCTTGGGCTGACATGCCGATTTTCAATGAAAACCAGGTATAGGCTTTATAGATCAGCCCAAGGATAAAAACACCGAGGGAAATATAAAGAAGCACATTAAAAACCATTTAACAGACCTCCAGAATTTAGCTTAAAGGATGAGACCTTTGAAAAACAATTCTATTTTTCAAGGGTCTCAGGATAGATGGTCTTAAACATCGTTACAACCTCGATCCGTGATTATTGAATCATGGATTATAAAGATTTTTTAATATAAAGTACCAGAAATTTTGTCAAATGATAAATATGGATTTTTAAAATAATGTGAAGCCTTCCCGCCTCAAAGGGCGGGGCTTCCCGGTAAGGATTTCGGTTTATTTAATATAGCTCCCCTTGACCCCGTCCTAAAGGACGGAGCTTTCGGGGAGCATGCCGGTCAATGTCTTAAAACAGTCTCAATCTCTTCAGCGATACGCAGGGCAGCCTCTTTTGGATTGTTTGCATCTCTGATGGGACGGCCGATCACGAGATAATCCGATCCGTTTTTAACCGCAATTGCCGGTGTAACAACACGCTTTTGATCATGTGTTTTCATGTCATCCCAATTGGGACGTATCCCCGGGGTCACGGCTATAAAATCCCGGCCCAAGGTCTTTTTAATCTTCTTCACTTCATCTCCGGAACAGACGATACCGACACAACCCGCAGCTTTGGCCATGTCTGCTCTTTCAATGACAAGTCGTGTCAGATCCTCATAAAAAGGCTTCCTAAAACCCGAGGACTTTATGTCTTCCCTGGATATGCTGGTTAAAACCGTAACCCCGAGAACACCGACCCTGCCCTTAGCACCGCTAACCGCAGCCTCGAGCATCCTGGGCGTCTCTCCGCAATGGACCGTCGTAAATGCAACGCCCAGATCTGCGATACGTTCCATGGCACGAAACACCGTTTCCGGGATATCATGAAGTTTTAGATCCAAAAACACATCCGNNACATCCAGCGGAAAAATAATATAATCTTTAGCTCGCTTCATGGGTTAACCGTTCGCCTTTAATTTGAGTCAGTTAGCAATAATATTCAGCGCACCAGGGACTATTTTAACGACCATGGGCAGCATACCGGGCTGTTCTCCATCCACTTCTATAAGCACCCGGTCATCCGATATTGACGCCACTTTTTTGCACGTCCGGGCAATGACTTTGTCAATGTCGCATATCCGGCCGTTATACAGTTTCGACAGATTTAAAAACACTTCAGGGAT
>DNGT01000012.1:0-1278 GCA_003486165.1 Desulfobacteraceae bacterium | reverse complement strand
ATGAGCGTTGCCCACATAAACGAAATGAACGGCCCCAGTGCTTTGGTCGTTCGGTTGACCCGCTGAGCAACTTCACCTCCCAGACCAAAACTTGCGATATTATGGAAATATCGGCAGCGATCATGGCCTTTATGGTCTTGAAAAACAAGTACTCCCAAATCTATACTGAACCTGTGGCCTGAAGCAANNTGGCAAATATGACCGCATCTCCAGGTCTTTTTGTCATATAAGCCTCAAAAGAACCCAATCGATCTTTAGCAATTGCCTCAATGAACGGCCAGTTTGACCCTGTTGACCCATGACCGGCATGAGGGTTGACGATAAAAGCAATTTTCGACAAAGCTTTACATGGCCTCCATAAGGTAGGGAAAGCATCTCACGTTCAAATTTTACATAACGTATAATTTTCCATCCATAAAGAAAATTTTACAACAAGTATTTCACATTCATAATAAATCTATTGATATAGCAGACGTTAAAATGCTATGAAGTCTATTCTAAAAGACGGTTACTAAAAATTGAGACAACTTTTGGGGTAAAAATGAACATCACCGAAAACCAGCAGACACTCTTACGAATGATTCCCGGGGTGGATTCTATTCTTGAAGTTGCAAAAACGGATACTTTTTTTGACAATGTTCCGAAATCTGTGCTGGTCCGTTCGATCCGGTCTGTTGTTGAACAACTCCGAATGGTTATTTTGGACGATCAACAGGTTATCACGGAAGCAGAACTTTCCAATTCCTCAGTTTTCAATAAAATTAAAAAAAGCGTCCATAAAATGATGACACCGAACCTGATCCGTATTATCAATGCCACAGGTGTCGTCGTCCATACCAACCTTGGTCGATCCTTACTTGCCGATGATGCTATTGAAAATCTTTTAACCATTGCAAGCCGTTATTCCAATTTGGAATTCGATCTATCAAAAGGGGCCCGGGGATCCAGGTACAGCATCGTTGAGGATCTCCTCTGTGAAATCAGCGGCGCTGAATCCGCCATGGTGGTCAACAACAATGCCGGTGCCGTCTTCCTATCTTTAGAAACCATTGCTAAAGGCAAAAAAGTGATTGTTTCAAGGGGAGAGCTTGTGGAGATTGGAGGATCATTCAGAATCCCTGATGTAATGGCCAAAAGCGGCGGGATCTTAAAAGAGGTCGGCACCACAAACCGTACCCATCTTAAGGACTATGAAAACGCCATCGAGCACGATACCGCCCTTCTTTTAAAGGTCCATACGAGCAATTACAGTATCGTCGGATTTACTGCCGATGTTTC
>DNGT01000015.1 GCA_003486165.1 Desulfobacteraceae bacterium | reverse complement strand
ATAGATATGATTTTACCTTAAAAAACTTTTTCAGCCTGCACCACTTTATTGGCGTTACTGAAAAACGAAGGTGCAAAACTTGAGTAACTCGTAAGGGGGAACAGAACCATGAAAATATTCATTTCCGGAGGAACCGGTTTTGTCGGCACCAATCTGGCCCGGTATTTACTGGACAAAGGGCACAGCGTTATTGCTGTCGGTACATCCTCTAACCATAAAAGTGTGAGTCATGAAAATTTTCGCTACATATCGGCGGATACCACGGAAAAAGGACCTTGGCAGGATTCATTTAAAGATGTTGATGCGCTGATCAATCTTGCGGGCCGAACGATTTTCAACCGTTGGAGCGAGCGTTATAAAAAGCAAATTTACAACAGCCGCGTTCTTACTACACGCAACCTGGTTGAAGCCATACCTGACGATAAAGAAGTCGTGCTTTGCAGCACTTCTGCTGTTGGATATTATGGAGACAGAGCAGAAGAAATTCTAAACGAAGAAGCGCTTCCTGGAAATGACTTTTTGGCAACGGTTTCTATTGATTGGGAAAAAGAAGCATTTATGGCAGAAAAAAAAGGTGCCAGGGTTGCTGTGATGCGCTTTGGTGTGGTTCTGGGAAAAAACGGCGGTGCTCTGACAAAAATGATTCCGGCGTTTAAGTCATTTGCCGGTGGCCCCATAGGGAGCGGGGACCAGTGGTTTCCATGGATTCATTTGGATGACCTCATNNCGCTCGGTAAGATTCTGGGCAGGCCGTCTTTTATGAAAGCGCCATCCTTTATGATCCGAACCCTTTTGGGGGAAATGGGAACAATTGTGATGAGCAGCCAGCGGGCGGTTCCGGATAAGCTTCTGAAAAACGGCTTTGAATTCCAGTATTCGGATATTGAAAAGGCGCTTTATAACCTTTTAAAATAAAGAAAAGATGTTATCGAATACACTTACAAGTCGTAGAGCGTGTCATCTTTAAAAGGTTTTTTTCGTTTTGTTTGGTTGCGCATTCCTTTTTTACCGGAAAGGGAAAACGGATCTTCTTCTTCCAGGATATCTCCCAGTTCAGCTTCGACTTGTTCCGGATCCTCACCTTTTTCCATCCGTCTTAACGCCTCATCCATCCCGTCTCCGAGTTTAATTCCGGTCATATCGGAGAGTTTTCGCATCAGATTGGCCGCCTGTTTGGGATCATCTTCATTGATTTTATCCGCTTCACTGGCCAGCATTTGCATGGCCCGTTCCATTTGGCTTTCGTCAAAAGGAAGATCGTCCATATCGCCGCCTTCTTTGGCCCGCCCTGTAAAGGCAACCCAGGATATCTGTCTTGAAAGCGTCTTTGTTTTGCACCTCGGGCATTTGGGTTTTTTGGTTGTGTTAACCGTTTTTGAAAAAAAGTTAAACAGCGTGTTGCAATCCTCGCAATAAAACTCATAGATCGGCATGATTTCACCTCATTTCGAGTTTTTTATTCAAAAAAGGACCTGTTTAAGTTTTTGAAACAAATCGATGCTATAAAAGAGGTTCAGATAGATCCATCTGAAGCGATTAATTTTTAAAAAGCTAAACTTTTACAAAAAAACACGTTAGGGACTTCGCTCCAACACTCTATGATTCCATTATTGTTGTTTTTTCCGTATCTTCGCCCATGTATCCCGCAACGTCACCGTACGGTTGAATACCAGGGCGTTGTCAGAAGAATCCACGGAATCGACGCAAAAATACCCGAGTCTTTCGAACTGGTATCTGCTGCCCGATGGTGCACCTGTCAGGCTGGGTTCCACAAGAAAAGAAGAGATCTTCAGAGAGTTTGGATTCAAATGTGATTTAAAATCAACATGTTTTTCTTCGTCCGGATCTTCCTTTAGAAAGAGATGGTCATACAAACGCGCCTGGGCGTTGATGGCGTGAGATGCCGAAACCCAGTGCAGCGTTGCTTTGACCTTGCGCCCATCCGGAGATGAACCGCCACGTGTGGACGGGTCATAGGTGCAGTGAAGTTCAATGATTTGACCGGTTTCTTCATCTTTAACAACCTTGACACAGGTGATAAAATACGCGTAACGCAATCGCACTTCACGGCCGGGGGCCAAACGGAAGAACTTTTTGGGCGGTTCTTCCAGAAAGTCATCCTGTTCGATGTAGATGACACGTGAAAAAGGAATTTTCCGTGCGCCCATGGCCAGGTCTTCGGGATTGTTCAGGGCGTCGAGTTCTTCGACCTGATTTTCCGGATAATTATCGATGATAACTTTTAGGGGGCGCAGAACCCCCATGACCCGCGGCGCCAGTTTGTTCAGGTCTTCTCTGATACTGAACTCAAGCAGTGCAATGTCAACCGTGCTGTCCCGCCGGGCAACACCGATGCGTTCGCAAAAATTACGGATGGATTCCGGTGTATAGCCCCGTCGACGAAGTCCACTGATGGTCGGCATTCGAGGATCGTCCCATCCGGACACATGGCTCCCTTGGACCAGCTCCACAAGCTTGCGTTTGCTCAATACGGTATAGCTGAGATTGAGGCGTGCAAACTCGATTTGCTGGGGATGACAATCCACATCCAATTCGTCGAGTATCCAGTCGTACAATTGACGATTNNAAATCATACATGGGATAAATACACCACGTGTCTCCGGTTCTGTGATGCGGAACCTTTCGAATTCGATAAATTGTCGGATCACGCATCACCACGTTTGGGGAAGCCATGTCGATTTTAGCGCGAAGTACGTGGGCTCCGTCCTCGAATTCTCCGGCCCGCATCCGTTCGAAGAGTTCCAGATTTTCTTCAATTGACCGCGTACGATAAGGGCTGTCTTTTCCGGGCATGGTCAGCGTGCCGCGGTTTTCCCTGATCTCATCGGCGCTCAGGCTGCAGACATAAGCCTTGCCGGTTTTGACCAACTGTACCGCATAGGCATACAGTTGGTCAAAGTAGTCAGATGCATAGAAAAGCCGGTCATCCCAATGGAATCCAAGCCACTGAACGTCTTCTTTTATGGATTCTACATATTCGACGTCTTCTTTGCTGGGGTTGGTATCATCGAATCGCAAATTACAGATACCCCCCTCATGTTCTCCAGCGATACCGAAATTGAGACAGATAGATTTGGCGTGTCCGATGTGAAGATACCCGTTCGGTTCCGGTGGAAAACGGGTGACAACACGTCCGTCGTGTTTATTATTTTTAAGATCTTCGGCAATGATATTTCTAATAAAATTAGAAACAGGGATGGACTCGGGTTTGGTCATATCAAAAATTCCATTCTTTTCTTTTTTTTTGGTGTATTTGTAAACTTAAAGCTTATCGAAATGTGCCGTGGATTTGCGCAGGCGGTCCACCACCCGACGTTGACCAATGGTGATCAAAATATCAAACAGCCCCGGGCCGGCCAGCTGCCCGGTCACGACGGTTCGAATGCCGTTGATCAAAACGCCGGGTTTGATGTCGAGAGTTTCCGCCATTTCCCGAATAACATTCTCGGTTTCATGGGCTGTAAAATTCTTTAAACCCTCCAGACGATCCGCCAGCATCGGAAGCCATTTTTTGAGCTGTGGATGCTTGGCAATATTTTTTTTCAACGCGCTATCTTCGATAGAAAAATCATCTGAAAAATAGGCCCGGCCCCTTGTGGCAAAATCAGTGGTCACATGAAACCGGCTTCGAATCAGTTCAATGGTATCGAGAAACCACTGGCGCTTGGAACTTTCATATGCCGGGTCCCAGATTCCCGTTTTTTCCAGTTCAGCCCGAACATAAGGCTCGATTTGTTCAACCGGTATGGTCCTCAGGTAATGGGCGTTGATACTGATGGCTTTGGGNNATCAGCTCATTTTTTGAAAAAATTTCTCTCGATTCATGGGTTGCCCAACCTAAAAGGACCAAAAAATTTACCAATGCCCATGGCAAAAAGCCGTGTTCTTTGTAAAAATGGACGGCCACCAGTTCACCATGTTTTCGCTTTGAGATCTTGGCTTTTTTAGGATCGAGTGTGAGCGACATATGAGCAAACTTCGGAACAGGGGCTCCCAGCGCCTGGTAGATCAAAATCTGCCGGTGTGTATTGGATAGCCCGTCCTGTCCGCGAATAATATGGGTCACCCGGTCACGGATATCATCAACGGCATTTGACAAAAGATAAAGGGGCTGACCGTTGGAACGGACAATAACAAAGTCCTCAATATCTTCATATTTGTATTCAATGATTCCATAGACGATGTCCTCAAAACAGACGGAACCTTCGCCTCTCGGAACTTTCATACGGATGGTGTAAGGAACTCCGGCGGTTTCCTTTTCGGCAACCTCATCCAATGTCAAATGGCGACAAGTGCCATCGTATTTCAAATCTTTTTTTTCTTTCAGTGCCTCCTGTCGCTTCTTTTCGAGTTCTTCTATGGTGCAAAAACACTTGTAGGCATGTCCGGATTCCAAAAGTTTACGGGCTGCAGCCAGATGTTCGTGGCTAAACTGTGACTGAAAATAGGGTCCTTCATCCCATGTAATTCCCAGCCATTTCAAACCATCGACAATTCCTTGGATAGATTCTTCTGTTGACCTTTCCGCATCTGTATCTTCGATCCTGAGAATCAGTTTGCCGCCGGTCTTTTGGGCAAAGAGCCAGTTGAAAATAGCTGTTCGCGCGCCACCGATATGAAGGTATCCGGTGGGGCTGGGTGCAAAGCGTACGATGACGTCTTGTTTCATTTGAATTAACCTTTCTTAACACATAATCCATCGCTCTAAATGAGCGAAATTCGAGGATACCCTCAAAATTTTTCTAATTTTGTTTACAATCAATTGAGGTATCATTTTTGACAGCTTAGTAGGCGTCAAAAAAACGATTTTTTTTTACGAGGCCATCAATTTTATTTCTCAACAATGTCGGCTTCGAGCTTTTCTGCCAGAACGAAAGCGGTATTTAATGCATCGTTTATTTTAAACAGCTGGACTTTAAATGTCTTGAGGGATGCAGGTGTCGCTATTATGGCGGATTTACTGAAAAGGAGTTTTTGTAGATTTTTTGCTTTATCAGACAAGCCGTCAAGTTTTTGGACAAAGGCACCGATTTCTTCAGCCCATTTTATTCGTTTATTATCGGGAAAGGGAATTTGACCATGTCCAAACCCCTCTTCTAAAGCCCCAATGGCGTAATCGTCAGGATCTGCAATTATCTCATACATTTTAAGCTCCTTTAGGTGGAATAGACCGGATGAATTTGCTATATTAGAACTTTTACACTGTAAAACTGAGAACGTCCACAAAATTTTTTTTACTTTAAACAATTATCATCGCCATATATTTTCAAAAAAGGCGATATGAACCATGACGTCGCAGCGTGACCCAATATTTTAGGATGTGTGAAATAGTTGAGATCACATAAAAACAGTGCTATACATCCTAAATATTGGGCCACTGCGAAAAATTGTGATAGTGGATAAGCCCTCCGGTGGCGGATAAACATATCGCCTTTTTTGAAAATATATGGCGATGGTTTTTCACCGCTAACATCAGGTAAAACACAACCATGTTATGGTGTTAGATAAAAAATGGGCGCGAAACTTGAATTAATAATTACAAAGAAAAGTGGGACAAAATGAGCAACGAAATGGAATGCATGTGTCTGGAATGTGGGGTGTCGATCCATATGCCTGAAGATCTCATTACCATGGATAGTTCTGATTCTACATCGAAACTTTTAGACAGTCTATTGGTTTGTGAAAAATGTGGGGGACAGCTTAAGCTGGTTGGCAAAGCAGGAGACGAACCGTTTTATCGCCTCGAGTGATTGGGCATTGTCGGGTTTTCCCGTATTTCTCATGGAAAATTCGGGTTAGACCTATGTTGAGTGATAGTCGAGTTTGCTGAATATGCAAGGCATGAGGCATGCAGCCGTAGTATGCTACTGCAAATGTCTCATAACACAGCAGATACGGTAAAATCGACAAGCCCGAAGGGTTTTAAATAGAGGCATTTCTTTCTCGTACGAATCCATCCGGCAGGTGTGAATTTATTAGACGTTAGATACTATGTAATTTAATGAAATAATTTAATTTATACTATTCTGTCACCATTTGAAACGCTCAATTTAGGTTAGAAAAAATAGGTCTGGTATAAATGGAAAATTTCCGCCTCCTCATCTTCATGGAGAAGCCTGAGCGGAGCGACTTCCATTTTGCAGCGGTAGTTTGGGGATGTTCCGTATAATCGGCAGATCAATGGTCGGACAGGATAAATAGAGCAGCCTGATTCATTTAAGTACGGACAGGTGGTTCCATGCGCTTTTCCAAGTTTCATGGCGTTTTTCTTAAGAAATACTTTTATCCGTTCGTCTTCAATCCTGGTTCTTGACGGCACACCAAAGTTTTGGCAGCATTCATGGCACCCATTGGTACACATAAATTCCGGAATGAGGTTATAAATATCATCGATATCCATCAGCTATCTCTTTGCCCGACTATATCAAGAAAATTTTTGAGAAGACTTTTTATTAGTAACGTAAAATATCCGGGTTAGCATCATAAAAAATACTATTTATAGAGCAGTGGCCATATAAAAGCTCTCTGGTTGCTTGTTTATATGGTGCTGTATGCCAAAAAATGTCAACCGAAAAAATGATGATATCCGTCAATCAGCCTTATTTTTTCCCCTTTGTCGGTTTTTTTTACAAAGCATATCTTTCTGATAATTTTGTAATTTTGGATGACGTTCAATTTCCAAGGGGAACCACGTGGATTACCAGAAACAGATTTAAAAACGCCCAGGGAAGCCTGTGGATGACGGTGCCTGTGATAAAAAAAGGCCTCGGACTTCAAAAAATCAATGACGTCAGGATATACCATGACGGCCGATGGAAAAAAAAACATTTGAATAGCTTGAAAAATGCCTATAACAAAGCGCCATATTTCGGGGAACATCTGAAATTTTTAGAAGATCTTTTTGCAACGAAATTTGAAAAACTCATCCACTTAAACCTGAAGATTATCCGTTATTTAATGCAACAGCTTCGAGTTGACACAAATGTCATCTTATCGTCTGAACTAGGGATACAAACAAAAGGGGATAAACTTCTATTAGAGATTTGCAGCAAACTGGGAGCTTCGCAATTGCTGGTGCAAAAGGCTGCGAGAAAATATATTAATTCTGACCGGTTATCAGCAGCAGGGATAAAGCTCAATGATTTCAAACTACCGTCACCGATTTATCCGCAACTTTGGGGAGACTTCATCCCAAATCTTTCCGCACTCGACCTTATTTTAAATTGCGGGCCTAAAGCACATGATATTATGAGCCTAATTGATCGTAAACAAAATGGGAACAATATTTTATGTGTTTGATTTATTATGCATTTTAGTGAATACAGATGAAATTAAACAAGACAACCCCATTTCAGAAAGTGGCTCTCATTTCAGCACCCTGGCCGCTTTACAACAGACCCTCAATTCAAATCGGAACATTGAAAGCACATCTTAAAAAAAAGTTTCCGGAACTGGAAGT
This sequence comes from Desulfobacteraceae bacterium, assembly GCA_003486165.1. Classification (GTDB taxonomy): domain Bacteria; phylum Desulfobacterota; class Desulfobacteria; order Desulfobacterales; family UBA11574; genus UBA11574. The sequence goes on along the minus strand of DNGT01000015.1, from coordinate 66 downwards.
CGATGCATATCATTTCTATTTAAAGGTGGCCGAGGCCATCGGATACAGGCGCTATCAAGCCATATC
>DNGT01000492.1 GCA_003486165.1 Desulfobacteraceae bacterium | reverse complement strand
GAAAGATTCAGTCCATTTTTTATAAATATGGATTTATCCAGGCGAATAGGCGAAGTTTGAGTTAGGCCGTATTCCATCAACTTCGTCTGGATCATTTTATCGATAATCGGCAGGGTAATGGTATGGTTTTCCATGTCGGCGATCTCTTTTCTCAAAAATCGGCTGATGCTCATGGCCTGATCGGATTCAATCTGGTTGTCTTTGGCAAGAATATCCGAAAATAATTGATCATCCCATTTATAAGCGGTTAGATCGAAATGCCCCTCATCCGTAATTAAAATTTTACCCTTTGAGCCCATCGCCATTCTCCTGTATAGTAATGATCATCGGTTTTTAAATTTATCTTTATAATTAACACGAGTGATAAAATATAACAAGTTTCGATCCGACCATTAAAAATCTATTCACTAAGAATATGTTAAATTTTATGTTTCGAGAAGCGGAACCTCATTCTGTTTGAATGAGGCTGCTATGGATCATGCCATTTATAGAGAAGATTCTGTATAGAAAAACAAAAACAAACCTGTTAAAGCAAATAAAATTCTGTGAACAGGTCTGTTAAAAACTCACAGAATTACATCTTGCACACTATATGTAGTATGTCAAGAAAAAAAAAACGCAATATCTGCACATTATTCATCCAGAGATGTCTAAGGTGCCAATAGCTTTAAAAAGAACGATTTGGAAATAATTACAGGTACAATAAAAATGCCGATTAAAATCATCTTATGGACACTGTTATTCTACTTGATTTATTGTGGTTTTCTTTTTCTAATGCAGCGACATATCCTTTTTCCCCTCTATCTTATCGACACCCCATCTAAAAGTGAAGACCACCCTTTTGTGGAAAAGATATGGATCAACACAAGTTTCGGTAAAACCGAAGCCTGGTTTCTAGCTCCGGATCCGATGAATAAAAAAGAACCATCACCGGCGGTCATTTTTGCACATGGAAACGGAGAACTCATTGATTTCTGGCCCGATGAACTCAAAAAGTTTAATCGTTTCGGCATCGGAGTGATGCTTTTGGAGTATCCGGGTTACGGGCGTTCTGAAGGAAAGCCTTCTCAAAAAAGTATCACAGAAACATTTAATAATGCTTACAATATTCTCATCAAACGTAAAGATGTGGACCCGGCCAGGATCATTTTGTTCGGACGCTCCTTAGGTGGTGGGGCGGTGTGCACACTTGCCGCCGAGCGACCCTCTGCAGCACTCATCCTCATGTCGACGTTTACCAGCGCGCGCTCATTTGCAAAAAAATATTTTGCTCCCGGCTTTCTTGTCCGGGACCCGTTTAATAATCTCGCTGTTATCCGCAACTATCCGAAACCAGTTCTCGTGGTCCACGGCAAGTTCGATGAGGTCATTCCCTATTCCCACGGCATGGCTCTTTACAAGTCGGCACCTCATGCCACAATGATCACCTATGAAACCGGGCACAACGATTGCCCGCCGGACTGGGAGACGTTCTGGAGAGATATCGAGGTATTTCTGAGTGCATCCGGAATCATCAAAACTATTGAATAAATTAAAATCCTTTATAGTGTCTATCAATAAATTATTATTTTTGTTCAAGATCAAGGCATGTGAAAAAAATAACCACAGGCATTTAACTTGATATTCCGAGGATTATTTTTTGAGCATAACCCCAGAGAAATAGGCTCCGCATTTCACGGGGCAAGCGCATAGACTTGTCCGCCTCCGGCGGAATGGGCAAAAAGACCATTTATGGGTGGGCACTATCTGGCAATCATGGCCCGCATCATGTCCCCCGCGTTTTCAGCATGATCGGCGATGGAGCCGATGATCTCGGCCAATCTGACCATATGAAAAACGGTGACCGCATCAATATTCATATTCAGTACTTTTTGTTTCACCATGTCTTCGGCTTTGTCGGCTTCATGTTCCTGCTGGCGTAACGTACGAATGATATTTTTGACGATCATCCTCTGATCTTCGGAGTAATTTTTAAAGTATTTTCTGGCCTCAGCAACCATTTTGCTGAGTTCTTCGATGGGATCGATAACGGCATCCGCCAAAATAACAAACTCTTTTTCAAGTTCAGGGGGAATCCCCGGTTCACTTCTGAAAGAAATCCAGTCAAGGGCATCTTCCGCGGCATCAATCACCGCGTCCTGCTCTCTCAAGTATCTGAAGAGCTGAAAATTATAGACCGGCATCAAAGTCCCTTTGGGCAGATGGCCGCGGATACGGCGCTTTATGGCATCGGCTTTTTTCTCCAGCTGAATCACTTCCTGCCTGAATTCTTCAAATGTCTGGCATTTATTTGCAAGATGACACTCAATGGCCTGCTGAAATGCCCAGGCACATTCTTTAACCTTTTCAGCATGTTCCTGAAGGCCCTCAAAAGGTGATGTCATGAACATTGAAAAAAACGGAATGCGCATTGCCGGCTCCTTTTAAAAAATAAATTGAAGTATTTTAAAAATGATCATACTGGTCAACGCCGCCACGGGTACAGTTAACACCCAATATAACATAATTTTAAACACAATGCCAAAATTAACAGCTTCCATTCCGCGAGCGAGGCCGACCCCGAGGATACCGCCCACTGCGGCATGGGTAGTCGATACCGGCAAACCCATTTTTGAAGCCACAAGAACCGTTGTCGCCGTTGCAAATTCTACCGAAAAACCGCGGGTATTGCTGAGCATGGTAATCTTTTTCCCCATGGTTTCCATAACGCGGTGGCCGGCCATGGCGATACCACTAGCAATTCCGATACCGCCGAAAAACAAAAGAAAAACAGGCACCGGTACTTTGCCCCCAACGCTCCCGGTTTTAACCAGAAAATAAATCACCGCCAGAGGNNCCGATGGCATTGGCCACATCATTGGCCCCCTGTGCCAGTGCAACATAGCAGGCGGTTCCCACTTGAATTCTTTGAAAGACCGCCTCAGCACCCAATTCCCTATCTTTTACATAGCGTTTTAAAGCAGCCGTGGCGGCAAATCCAAACAGAACCGACAGCAATACAGCAACAGCCAGTGCTGTCTGAGACCCCAGGGCCAATCTTTGTCCAAGAGGCGTCTTGAACAGAAACGATAATACGACAACAAAAAGCGTAATACCCACAAATAAAGGGGAAAAATTCAGTGCTCGGATAAAGGCATCTTTTCTGGAGAGGATCAATCGTACGATGATTTTAAAAATGATAAAGGCGATAACGATGCTAAATAGTGGCGAAATGATCCAGCTCAGNNCCAAAACCAATCATTGACCCCACGATGGAATGGGTTGTGGAAACGGGCAACGATTTCCAGGTGGCAAAACTAACCCACAGGGCTGCGGCTATAAGGGCTGAAAGGGCACCGATAAGAGCCACATGGGGATCGGTCATAATTTCCGTCGACACGATCCCTTTACGAATGGTGTCGGTCACATGAGAGCCGATGAACACCGCGCCGAGGATATTTAATATTCCGGCAAGAAATATGGCCTGGCGAATTGTAATTGCTTTTGCAGCCACGGATGACGCCATGGAATTGGCCACATCATTGGCACCGATGTTCCAGGCCATGTAAAAACCGAAAATATAGCCTACAATGAGAATAATATAGGGTTGCGTCATTATGTTGAACGTCTTGGTATTTTTATAACTTTTTGAAATTAAAAGCTTCTTAACGACAACATATTTGTGTCGTCGAAATGTAAGATTGGAAAACTGGAATGCTGGAATATTGCGTAAAAGAGAGGAAAATAAACAAGTTAAATTGCCATAACCTCTTCAAGTCCATCATTTCATTATTCCAATTGGGGCAAAACCTCAGAGTTTTATTATGTTGTTATGATAAATAAAGCTAACCTTAAATCCGGACAGATAATAATGTTAGGCGGGCACATATCACGGTGTATGATTTGAATCAATCAAAAATATAACGGTCTGATGGAACCTATGTTTGGAACGCTCAGTTTAGGTAAAATATCGTCGGGAATGTTGTCTATGAAACGGCAGGGCCGATCTAAAACCATTCCGGACATTCGGTCATAAATTTGGGCCGGGTATGTAAAAAAGAGATTTTCTTTAGCCCTTGTTGCTGCAACATAGATCAGTCTCAACTCTTCTTCAAGCTCTATTTCATCGTGAAGAGCATGTATCGACGGAAATCGCCCGTCAAGGGCCCATATAATAAAAACTGTGTGCCATTCAAGGCCCTTGGCGGAATGAACGGTTGACAGAATAAGCCGGTCATCAGTCGGATCTTCACTTGATAACGTGTTATTTAAACTCGTATTCGGAGGTTCCAGGGCCATGTCGGTCAGAAATGGTTCAAGATTAGGATACCGCTCCATAATGGTTATCAGATGTTCAAGGTCTCTGGTCCGTTTTGGATGATCATCGTATTTCTTTTTTAATAGAGGCAGGTAATATTTAACAACTGCTTCACCCATTTGGGCAACAGTCATGGGCCTGAAATCAATATCAGAAAAGAGATGTTTGAGTTTATCCAAACCTTTGGATCGGCCGGCTTTAAGTTTGGTTTTAACAAATCCTGTATATCCAGATTTTTCAGCCAAGATCGTTTCATAAATGTCCAGTGCAGTTTTGGGACCGATATTGTCCAAAAGGAGAAGAATTCTGTACCAGCTTATCCTGTCATACGGATTGAAAAGGACTTTGAGATGAGCCAGAACATCCTTAATATGTGCAGATTCAACAAATTTAAACCCCCCCACCTTAACAAAGGGAATCCCTTCTCTGGCAAGTTCAATTTCAAGATCAAAAGAATGAAAACTTGCTCGAAAAAGCACTGCGATCTGACTCAAAGGCACACCGCTGCCATTAAGTTTTTGTATCTTCTCTGCCACAAATCGCGATTGGCTGTTTTCACTTTGTGCCCTTATCAGCAATGGCAACGCCCCTCCCGGTCTACGTGTAAACAGATTTTTTGAATATTTCCGTGTTGCCCGCTCAATAATAACATTGGTAAGTTTTAAAATAGGCTCAACACTGCGATAGTTTTCTTCCAGCTGGATGGTTCGGGTCTTTGGAAATATTTCAGGAAATCGCATGATATTTTCAAAATTCGCGCCCCGGAACGCATAAATACTTTGCGAATCATCACCCACCACCATAACGTTTTCATGGGTACCGGCAAGAAGATAAATAATTTCCGCCTGAATCTTATTGGTATCCTGATATTCGTCAACCATTAAATACTGGTAAGTTTTACAGATGTTGTCGCGAACATCGGCGTGTTCGTTTAAAAGCATTTCCAAATATATCAAAAGATCATCATAATCCATAAAATTATGCTCGGCTTTTTGTCTTTGATACGCCTTTGATATTTCATGGATGGCTTCCAGATGACGTATAAATTGCGGATAGTCGTTTAAAACGATGTCTTCTACAGACATGTCTTTGTTGACAGCCCGGCTAAAGATGTTTGCCAGTGTTTGCTTTCTCGGAAGAGAACCGGACTTTGATGTTCCAGCCATTGCTTTTCTCATCATGCTGATGAATTCTTCAGAATCCCCTCGATCAATGATTGAAAACCCGTTTTCGAATCCTACTTTGGAAGCATATTTTCGCAAAACAGAATAAGCGAATGAATGAAATGTTCCGCCGGCGACACGTTTACATCTGTCATCGAGCAGTTCTGTAGCTCTTTTCAACATTTCCTGGGAAGCTTT
>DNGT01000291.1 GCA_003486165.1 Desulfobacteraceae bacterium | reverse complement strand
TTCCATAGGGTCAACCAACCTGCCGATTCCACTGGCACCACCTGTGATCACTGCAACCGAATCCTTTATATCCAGCATTACATCTCCTCCTATGAATTGATAGTTAAATGTTGACTCGATTGGGGATTATACTCTTTCTAAAACCGTTGCCATTCCCTGGCCGCCACCGATGCAAAGAGTGGCAAGCCCCAGGGCATGATCGTTTCTCAACATTTCTCCCATCAAGGTCAAAATGATGCGAGCGCCGGTACATCCGATGGGATGGCCGATGGAAATTCCACTACCTAAAGGATTGGTTTTTTCAATATCTAAATTTAGTTCTCTTATGCAGGCAATGGCCTGAACCGCAAAGGCCTCGTTTAACTCGATAGCGCCGAAATCGTTGACAGATAATTTTTCTTTATGAAGAATTTTGCGTATTGCCGGTACGGGGCCAAGACCCATATAGGCTGGATCAACGCCGGCCGATGCATAGGCCTTGACCCGAACCAGGGGTTTTAAACCGAGATCCTTTGCCTTTTCATCGGACATAAGAAGCAGGGCTGCCGCAGCATCGTTAATCCCGGAGGCATTTCCTGCGGTAACAGTGCCATCTTTTTTAAACACCGGTCTCAGTTTGGCCATCTTTTCCATACTGGTTTCCATGGGCCGCTCATCTGTGTCAAAGATTTTCGGGTCTCCCCTTCTTTGGGGAATCTTCACCGGTATGATCTCTTCCTTGAATATCCCTTGGGCAATGGCTGTTTTGGCACGTTGATGACTCATAACGCCCAGCTCATCCTGTTCCTGTCTGGAAATCTTGTAAAGCGCTGCAATGTTTTCAGCCGTCAACCCCATGTGATAGCCGTAAAATATTTCAAAAAGACCNNCAGCCAGCGCAACGGCCTTCATCCCGGAAGCACACACTTTGTTGACGGTAAAGGCAGGGCTCTCTTTGGGAATACCGGCTTTGATCATGGCCTGCCTAGCAACATTTTGCCCCTGTCCGGCACCCACCACGTTTCCGATGATGACTTCATCCACTTGGATGGGCTGAAAGGAATCATCATAGTCATAATGTTCCTTTTCCAGATCGACCATTCCGCTGCCTTTCAGAAAATCAGGCTCAAAGCGGGTTAATTTTTCCGTTGTTGTCGGTTTGAGGCCAACCTTTTTCAGGGTTTCTTTCAACACCAGAGCGCCAAGATCGACCACCGGTGTCGTTTCCAAGGAACCGCCAAAAGCCCCCACCGGCGTTCTTGCACCGGACACAATTACGACGTCTTTCATTGTTACCTCTTTTTTCCGTTAGGTTGGTTTAAAATAGAATGACCTTATACCTTAAAAAAACGCTACATCACTTTAATGATGATTTGCAATATGTATACCAACATNNATTTAGGCTTAAATGGGCTTTTACAAAGAATAAAAGCGTATCAAATAAGATACACACAATATTTATCCATCCAATCTAATGGGAATATTATATTTTTTCATCTTTTTATAAAGAAGTGTTCGGTGAATGCCCAGTATCTTTGCGGCCTGAGCTTTATTGTTGTTGGTCTCTTTAAGTGCAAAGCAAATCGCATCTTTTTCAGCCCTGGCCTGAATCTCTTTAATAGATGGCTGACTATTCACTAACGATTTTTTTTGGGTTCGGTGTAAATAAAAAGGGAGATCATATATATGGATAGTATCTTCTTCCATGGATGATAAGGACCTTTCAATGACATTTGACAGTTCTCTTACATTACCGGGCCAATCATAATTTAATAATGCTTTTTCAGCATTCTTATCCATCTTTATTTGAAATAATGCTGCTTCCTCTGCGCATTGTTTCAACAGATGTTGCGTAAGCGGGATAATATCTTCTCTCCGCTCTCGAAGGGGGGGAATGTGAAGGGGAATCACGTTGAGACGGTAGAAAAGATCCTTTCGGAAACGTTTTTCAGCCAGCATTTTTTCCAGATTCTGGTTGGTGGCGGCAATCAGCCTGAAATTGGATCGAATCATCGAAGTCCCACCAATCCGATCAAACTCCTTTTCCTCCAAAACCCGGAGTAGTTTCGGCTGCATCTCCAACGGCAGATCACCGATTTCGTCAAGAAATACCGTGCCGCGATGGGCAAGTTCGAACTTACCCGGCTTTCCTTCTGATCTTGCCCCTGTAAACGCGCCTTTTTCATACCCAAAGAGCTCTGATTCGAGCAGATCCTTTGGAAGCGCTGCACAGTTAATACGCACAAAAGGATATATTTTTCTGGAGCTGGCATGATGAATCGCCTGGGCAAAGAGTTCCTTTCCAGTGCCGCTTTCGCCTGAGATTAATACGGGAAATTGATTGCCGCTGGCTTTAAGAGCCTCTTTTTTTAAAAAAGAGATGGATCTGCTGGTTCCGATAATACTGCCGAATGTATAGCGGGTCGATCGCAAATTCATCAACTCATCTTCATAGAGCTTAACTTTGGATTCTAAAAAAGAAAGCTTTTGGGCCAGTTTTCTTACATCCCGAACATCCTTAAACATCACCTGCCCGAACACAGCGATAATATGCCCGTTTTTCTTAATCGGAATTCTCTGGACCACCATATTTTGCCCTTTAATTCGATGAGATTTATTGATTTCGGGTTTACCGGTTTTTGCTACGACGTGCATACGGCTATTTTCAACGGCGTCCGTGCAGTATTTTCCGATTTGATCTTCCGGATCAATCCCTAAAAATTCACCATACGGTTTATTGAAATGGGTAACATAGCCGTCAGCATCCGTCACGATGGCGCCATTGTAAATACTATTAAAGATAAGTTGATAGATCTCCAACTGTTTGCATAGCTTCGCATAACTGGAAGGATGATGTTGTATCGCCATGATTTACCTC
>DNGT01000436.1:5402-7081 GCA_003486165.1 Desulfobacteraceae bacterium | reverse complement strand
CCCTGAAGCTTGGAGTCGATCATGTTGTTGATCGCGTTTCCACCGGCGCCCCCAACACCAATAACCATGATCTTTGCAAAATTTTCATTTTCTACCAAAGTAAACATCATTTCCCCCACCTCCTGTAAAATAGTTTGCTTTTATTTTTCAATTCCAAGCGGACCCCACATCCGCTTCGATCCTTTCCTTCTGATTCCAGATCAGCTTATTTCAAATGACCTCCTTAAACCATTTTTTCATTCGGGTCATGACACGGTTGAAAATATTTGTGTCACGAATTCTGAATTTCTTTTTTGGTTGATTTCTGGCACCATATAGTACGAGCCCGACAGCTGTGGCATACATGGGATTATTGACCACATCCGTTAGACCGCTNNTAAATTTCTCTTTTTATCAGCGAAAAGATCTCTTCCATGCGTGGTTCCAGTATTTCACCGAGGATCTGCCGCTGAAGTTTTCTGGGCTTACGTCCGCCCATACCCGGAACGTCAATGGTTTCGTCGGCACTAACGTTCCTTGGGATGCATGTACCGTATTTTTTCTTGATCTTTTCGGCGTCGGCCATGGATGCACGTAAACCGATACTGATATCGTTTGTCAGGTTGTTACCGCCAAGTGCCAGAACAAATGTATGTTTGATGTTTTTCCCTGAAAAAATGGCGAGATCGCTCGTGCCGCCGCCGAGGTCCATAAGGGCCGTACCCAAATCTTTTTCCTCACTGGTCAATACCGCCTCTCCTGAAGCAAGCGGTTCCAGAACGATATCACAGACATCAAGCCCTGAACGATTGGCACTTTTTACAATGTTGTGTGCAGATGTTACCGCACCGGTCACAATATGAATTTTGGCTTCTAAGCGTACACCGGACATACCCACAGGATTCTGAATTCCGCCTTGTTCGTCGATCATGAATTCCTGTGGAATGACATGAATGACCTCGCGATCCATGGGAATTGCAACGGCACGCGCAGCATCTATAACCCGGTCTACATCTTGCTGGGTCACTTCCGGCCCCTTAATTGCTACGATCCCCCGACTGTTAAAACCGGTGATATGACCGCCTGCGATCCCGGCATATACGGATGAAATTTCACAGCCTGCCATAAGCTCCGCCTCTTCAATCGCCTTCTGAATCGATTCTACGGTGGACTCAATATTTACGACAACACCCTTTCTAAGTCCGATGGAAGGATGTGTTCCAATACCGACAATATTTATTTTATCTCCTGTTATTTCACCCACCACGGCACATATTTTCGTCGTTCCGATATCCAGCCCGACAATAATATTTTCCTGTCCCTGCATTCTAAACCTCCTTATGATCCTTGGCAGCGGATTCTATCTTCGCAGGATTTACAACGATGCGATTCAAATTATTAAGATCAATTGATTCGAGGCGTGAAAACCCGCCATTCTTTTCCATATAAAAAAGAACATCCTTTAGCATGGCATACTTGTCCGGATAATTATTGTATCCGATTTTTATTTCTCTGATGTGATCAAACGCATAAATGGTAAGGCCTATTTCACGATCAACGTGGATTTTCTTTATTAAGCTGTAGGGGAGAACACTTTCAGGTTCCTGCCCAAGCCCCAATATTTTCATAACAGCATCAAACGGAATGCTTCTTAACTCGCCCTTTACATGAATATCTGAAAATTCAAGCCCGCTGATCAT
>DNGT01000436.1:0-5321 GCA_003486165.1 Desulfobacteraceae bacterium | reverse complement strand
ATGAACATTGAACTTTTCTAATACAACTTTCTCAGCTAAATCTATCAGTGCCAGAAAGTCGGTGGCCGATGCGTTATGCCGGTTGATAAAAAAATTGGCATGTTTTGATGAAATTTCTGCACCGCCAAAGGATTTTCCCTTCAGGCCGGCCATCTCGATAAGCTGGCCGGCGGTTTTTCCGGATGCGGGATTTTTAAAAAAACATCCTGCACTGGGCCAGCCAATGGGCTGTCCTTGCTTGCGTGTTCTTATAATTTCTCGAGCCATTCTTTTGAGTGCTTCGGGATCCGAAGGACAAAGAAAGAACCGGCCGTCCAAAATAACCGTTTGATCGCGGTGTCCATCCGTCAACTCCGGGTTCCATGAAAGCTTCCGATAAGCAAAATTGAGCGCTTCTTTTTTTATTCTGCGTGTATCGCCTGTGGGCAAAAGAACATCTATGGAGTTAAGCACATTTTCCATGGAACCATGAGACGTTCCGGCATTCATTATAATACCTCCGCCAACTGTGCCGGGAATACCCAGGGCAAAATTCATGCCTTCAAGACCCTGTTTCAGAGCATAGGAACAAAGGGTCTTCAGGTTTACGCCCGCCATGGCCGTAACCATCACCCCACCGGTATTCGTATCGGCCTGGTCAATTTTTTTCAGACACTTTGTCAACTTAATGGCAATGCCATGGATGCCGTTGTCCTTGACCAGAAGATTGGTCCCCCTGCCGATGATCAGATAAGAAAGCCCTCTATCCCACGACCATTTGACCAGTGTTTCTAGATCTTCAACATTTTCAGGTGTTACAAAAACTTCGGCCGGTCCGCCGACACGCAACGATGTGTGCCTGGACATCGGCTCACCAAATTTGACGTTATGNNTCTTTCAGCAGCATTTCGCCAACTTTCCACACATCTCCTGCTCCCAGTGTAAGGAGAATATCATTGGACGCTAAAATTGTTTTCAGATGCGAAACCGCTGTTTCAAGACTTTCCGCATAGACGACATCCTTATGTCCATGGCGCTGAATTTCTTCAAACAAGGCAAACCCTTCGACACCGTCTATTTTTTCTTCTCCGGCGGCATAAATGGGAAGAACGACAAGAAGGTCCGACTCATAAAACGCACGGGTAAAGTCTTCAAACAGCGCCCGGGTTCTGGTATAGCGGTGCGGCTGGAACACCACCACAATCCGCCTGTCCGGCCAACTTTCCCTTGCAGCCTGAAGCGTAGCCTTAATCTCCGTGGGATGATGACCGTAATCATCAACAACCGTAATCCCCTTCTTTTCTCCTTTAATTTCCAGTCGCCGTTGAACGCCTTCCACAGTTTGAAGCGCAGATTTTATTACATCAAAGGGTATATCGAGTTCGATGCCCACAGCGATGCTTGCCAGAGCGTTGTATACATTATGAATGCCCGGAAGACTCAGGGTGATCTCTCCCAAAAATGTTCCAAGATGATCCACCTTAAACCTGCTTTTTAACCCTTCAAAAACCACATCTCTAGCCTTAAAATCGGCCTGTGTGCTCATTCCATAGGTTGTAAATCGTTTATGAATTTTCGGAATCAACGACTGGATGGATTCATTGTCCAGACAAAGAACCGCCAGACCATAGAATGGAATCTTTTCAATAAAGCTCAAAAAAACGTCCTTGATGTGGTCCAGATCCCGATAAAAATCGAGATGCTCTCGATCAATATTGGTGACTACAGCGATGGTCGGAGAAATTTTCAGAAAAGAACCGTCACTCTCATCTGCTTCGGCAACGATGAAATCCCCTTCCCCAAGCAATGCATTGGAATCGATGCTTTTGAGTTTCCCACCAATAACAATAGTAGGATCAAGCCCTCCTTTACCCAGCACGGCGGCGACAATCGACGTGGTGGATGTTTTCCCGTGTGCACCGGCAATGGCCACGCTGTATTTTAAACGCATCAGTTCAGCCAGCATCTCCGCTCTGGGTATGACCGGGATTGATGCTCTGCCTGCTGCAACAACTTCAGGATTTTTAGGGCCCACGGCTGATGATACGACAACAACATCAGCCCCGAGAATTTGTGTTTCGGAATGACCTTTAAATATGATACCGCCAAGACTTTCCAGGCGCCGGGTAATGTCTGAAGAACTGATGTCAGATCCGGATACTTTATAGCCGAGGTTGAGTAAAAGTTCGGCAATTCCGCTCATTCCGATACCGCCGATTCCCACAAAGTGAATATGGTATTTTTTAAGAAACATACGTTTAGCTCATTTGGTTTTATTGGTCTTACTAACCTGATCCTGATAAGCCGGAAAAGTTACAAGTGAACTAAAGTTTGAAGTGAGCTAAAGTTAAGGTGTCGCTGCGCTCCGGCTGTTCATATTACATTAACAGAATTCCATAACTTTAGGCACTTCACACTTAATAATTAAGAAATCAACTCATAACAATCATCGACAATCATCGATGCTGCATCCACACGTCCAAGAGCCCTTGACCGCAGTGCCATTAGTTGCAGGGCTTCCGGACGTTGAACATAATAATTGATTCGTTCTGCAAGGACTTTGCCGCTGAGATCTTTTTCAAGAATCATCTCGGCAGCCCCTGCCTTTTCCAGAGATCGGGCGTTGAATACCTGATGGTTATCTGCCGCAAAAGGAAACGGAATAAAGATAACCCCCTTCCCAATGGCTTTGATTTCCGCCACAGTGGTTGCCCCTGCACGGCATATAATGAGATCGGCGTTTTGATACTGACGGGCCATGTCCTTGAAAAATGCCCGTGTATCGTTTTCAATGCCGTGTTTGTCATAGCTTTGCTTTACCTGTGTTTCATCCTGTGCGCCGGTTTGATGCACAAAGAATATATTTTCTATATTTTCAAGATGTTCAAGGGCTTCCAAAAGCGCCATATTTACACTGTGAGCTCCCTGGCTTCCGCCCAGTATGAGGATCGTGAATTTTTTCTCTTTTTTTGACGCCTTGATATTTGTATTTTTTAACGTTTCTGCGCATTGAACGATTTCTTTTCTCACCGGATTTCCGGTAAGCCGGATTTTTTTGGGTGTCACGCCCATTATCGTTTCCGCAAACGAAACACATATCCGGTCTGCAAAGCGAGAAAGAATTCGATTGGTGATCCCCGGCAGAATATTCTGCTCATGCAAGACAATTTTAATTCCCAAAAGCCAGGCGCCCATGGCCACAGGCCCTGCGGAATATCCGCCGACGCCGATCACTATATGCGGTTTAAAGCCTTTAAGGATCAACATCGATTCAATGACCCCTTTGGGCACTTTTAAGATCGATACAAGCTGATGCCAAACCCCTCGCCCTTTAAAACCCTCGGCTGTAATGCGCTTATGCGCAAAACCGGTTTCCGACAAAATCGAAATTTCAAACGGTTTTCCGGTACCTACAAACAAGACACTGTTTTTAGCATTTTTTGCCAGAAATTCCTGGGCAATGGCAATTCCCGGAAAAAGATGGCCGCCGGTCCCCCCTCCTGCAATGACGACCCGAAGGGCTTTTGTAGTATTTTGCAACTGGCGGACTTTTTTTTTGACCTCTTTTTTTTTATCGTCTTGATCCATAACCGTCGTTTGCTATCTGTCAATGGTCACTCGTCACTCGATTGCGATTCTTTTTCATTGCACCGATGTTCATGAGCACCCCGATGGACATCATGTTCATCAAAAGGGATGTACCGCCATAACTTAAAAATGGCAGCGTAAGCCCTTTGGTCGGAAGCAGTCCTAAAGCTACCCCCATGTTGACGCAAATCTGCACACCTATTGCCGTTGTTAGGCCGATGGCCACAAATGATCCGAAAGTGTCTTCACTGTTTCTGGCAATGGATATCCCCCTCCACAAAATCACGGTATAAAGTCCCAGAATAATCAAAACCCCTATAAGACCGAGTTCCTCTCCAACGACCGAAAATATAAAATCGGTGTGAGGTTCAGGGAGATAAAACAGTTTCTGATAGCCCTTGCCGATGCCTGTGCCCCATATTCCTCCTGTACCGAAGGCCAAAAGGGAATGAATGACCTGGTAGCCTTTATCCGCCGAATATTGCCACGGATTCATAAAGGACATGATGCGCTCTATCCGATAATCGGCACTGACCATTAAAGAGTAGATAATGGGGACGATCAGAATAAGCGATCCCAGTAGATATGACATACGAACCCCGCCGACAAAAAGCATGATCCATGTAATGGCACCAAAAATAACCACAGAACCGAAGTCGGGCTGTAACATCATCAGAGCCGTAAACATGCACAGGACCAAAACATGGGGCAAAAAGCCAACCTTAAACTCCTTAATCCGATTCATTTTTTTGTTCATTGAATACGCCAGATAGATTACCAGCACAAAACGGGCAAACTCAGAAGGCTGAAACGTAAAGCCGGCAATGCGAAACCACCGTTTTGCCCCGCCTGCCGAATATCCGAATCCGGAAATCAGAATCACAAGAAGAAGCACAACGGCCAGGACAAGTAATGGATATGTCAAAGAACGAAAAATATGATATGGAATATGGCAACTGATGACCAGTACAACAATACCCAACAACGCAAAAATGGATTGTTTTTTTAAAAAATAATAACTCGATCCGAACTTGTTCAGGGCCAGTGCCGAACTCGCGCTGTAGACCATGACAATACCGATTCCCACCAAGAACAGGACCGGAAATAACAGCGCAATGTCGTATTGCAAGGGCTGTTTGCGAACATTTTGATTTTTTTGTTTGTCACCGGCCATGCGTTATATTCCGATCTTAATTTTCAAGATTTTCAACCGCCTTACAAAATACTTCACCCCGCTCTGCATAACTTTGGTACATGTCAAAGCTGGAACAACCGGGAGATAACAGCACTACATCCCCGGGCGATGCCGCCAGATACGCTAAACGTACCGCGTTCTCCATTGTGGATGCATTTTGAGCGCCTTCCTGACACGAATCTTCAAGAACCGATTTTATGACATTTCCTGCTTCGCCCATTACAATCAGTTTTTTCGTATGCTGCTTCACCACCTCTCGCAGTTGTTTAAAATCTCCACCTTTATCACGCCCGCCCATAATAAGAACCACCGGTTTATCGAAAACTTCAAGCGCTTTGGCCACTGCATCGATATTTGTTCCCTTTGAATCATCGTAAAAGTGAACCCCGTTGATGGTTTTGACAAATTCCAGACGATGGGAAAGTCCTTTGAAATCATTCAATGCGGATTGAATTCCTTCCAGGGTCCCGCCGGCGGCCAGAGCGGCCAAGGCTGCTGCCGCGACATTTTCCATATTGTGCCGTCCCAAAAGATCTACCTGCGAAAGATCGAGAAAACC
>DNGT01000477.1 GCA_003486165.1 Desulfobacteraceae bacterium | reverse complement strand
TCCTGAACAATTTTAGCATAGTTGCTGCTCATCATTTTCACCAGTCAGAAGCCCTTGAAAATTGCCCTCATCATATTGTCTTGGCAAGTTGTCATTGTTGATTCTTCTCCCGACTATGCAAGAGAAAGGATTCAAGGATTCGAGTTTTTTCTTTCTGACGACCCTATCCGTATGATTCTACCTTAAAAATTTTCTCGGTCCGTCACTCTGTGTTGGTGTTACTGAAAATAAAGGGTATGAAACTTTAGTAATAATACCTTGATTTTCGATTTATTTTCAACTATTTTTATTAGCTAGGGCAGCGTTGTCCAAGCTTGCCGAAATTGGCGCCTATCTTCTTTGATTCTTTTGAGTATACCGGCCGACGATATTGCTTCCATTAAATTTCAGCCCGCAAAACGGTTTTGAACAGACCGCAGGGAATGGATCATGAACGAAAAGAATCGATCTGAAAAAAAAACTCCAGTCAAATCGACACTTTCGCCGAATGAAATCACCCATACCATCAATTTGGCCATCGTCGGAGGGGGCAGAACCTGTAAGCGCTTCCTGGAGCTGCTCCAAAATGAATCCCTTCCTTATTTAGACATTAACGTGGTAGGCGTTTGTGACATCAATCCCGAGGCCGAAGGGCTTATCCTTGCCAAAAAACGGGGCATATACACCACCGATAACTTTCAGGATCTTTTTAACATCAAAACGCTCGACAGCATTCTGGAATTGACCGGCAATAGAGACGTTTTGATCGAAATTTTATCTCAAAGACCCAAAGGGATCGGGGTTCTGGAGCATCATATCGGAAGATTGATGAGAAAACTCTTTGATGTCGATCAGCGCCTTAGGTCTGCGGAAGAACAGTTGACCTTTGAAAAAAATTTTTCCGACTTTCTCATCCAGGAAAGCACTGCCGCCATTGTGATTTTAAATACAGATTTTACCATCGTTGAAACCAATGAAGCCTATCTGCAAACCGTCAACAAGACGAAAAATGACGTCATCGGGGCACACTGTTATGAAATTTCCCATGGTTTTAATGCGCCGTGTTCAAGTTCACAGCCCGGGCTCAAATGCCCAATGGTGGAAACTCTGAGAACCGGCAGATCCGCTCATGTAATTCACGAGCATCTCGAGCCGGGAGATCATCTCAAATTCTGCAATGTGGTCACTTATCCTTTAAGGGATAAGAATGGTGAAATTTTTCGTGTCATCGAAGTTTGGAGAGATATTACAAAAGAGTTGTCATACCGATGGGAAACCAAAGTTGAAGAATTAAAGTCAGACCTCCAAAAACTGGTTCAGGAAGACCGTATAATCTCTTTGGGAAAGCTGGCTGCCAGTTGTGCTCATGAAATCAATAACCCCATACAGGGTTTATTAACGTTTAGCCACCTTATGGAAGAAATGCTGGCCGAACGACAGCTGTCGGCCAGTGATCTGGCGCAGTTTAAAAAATATCTTGCGATCATGTCCAGGGAATTGGTGCGTTGCGGCACTATTGTTTCAGGCCTCCTTTCCTTTTCTCGCGAACCAAAACTGGAATACCTGGATCTCGACTGCAACGAGGTTCTGGATATTGTTTTAAAACTGACGCGACACACCATGAATATTAACAACATTAAATTGGTTACCGATTTTTCTCCAAAGCCGTTGATGATAAAGGGAGACAGCAACCAGCTTCAACAGTGCTTGCTCAATCTTATTTTCAACGCCATCGAAGCGATGCCGGGGGGCGGTCAGTTAAGGATTTCTTCCAAATTCGACGGTACCGAAAAGAATGCACTTATTGGGATTCAAGACACCGGCTATGGAATTTCAAAAGAAAATCTCGAACATATTTTCGATCCCTTTTTTTCCTCAAAAGAAGAAGGAAAAGGCACAGGCCTTGGATTGTCCATTGTCTATGGTATTGTGAAGAATCATAAAGGCAACATCAACGTAAACAGCACGGTGGGAAGAGGAAGTTTGTTCACGTTGAGTTTTCCGGTTATATGAGCGGTCAGAGAGTGCTTATATTATAATTTTGTTTATCAGCGGAGTGGATGATTTTTTTTGAAAAAAAGAATTATTCATAGTGCGATTTAAAAAGAAAGTCTAAACCCTGACTTATATGTTTCCCGGCTTAAACGATATGGAGGAAGCGTATGGATAAAAAAATGAGTATCATGGTCGTGGATGATGAGGAAATCGTCCGGGAATCCCTTTACCACTGGTTTAAAAAATACGGTCATATTGTGGAAACAGCGGCATCGGGCTTCGAGGCTCTTGAGAAACTGGAAAAGTATCCATTTCAGTTCCTCTTTGTCGACATTAAAATGCCGGGGATGGACGGCATCGAACTGCTGGAAAAAGTTAAGGCAGAATACCCGGATACTCTTGTGATCATTATTACTGCATATGGATCCATTGAATCGGCGGTAAAGGCCATGCGGATCGGCGCCAGCGACTATCTGCTAAAGCCCTTCAAACCGGATCAGCTCTCCTTGGTGATGGAACGGATATCTCATCAAAAGAAACTGGTATCAGAGTATAACTATCTTAAGGGACGTTTGGATAAAATAACCCGATTTGACAACATCATCGGACAATCTCCGGCAATGGCATCCGTCTTTGATATCATCCAGGAAGTTGCTCAAAGCGATACGTCTGTTTTGCTGGTCGGAGAGACCGGAACCGGCAAAGAACTGGTGGCTAAGGCCATCCATGCGAAGAGTCAACGATCCCATTTGCCTTTTATTGCTATTAATTGCGGATCGATACCCGATTCGCTCTTGGAAAGCGAGCTCTTTGGGCATCAGAAAGGCGTATTTACCGGCGCGACGCATTCCCGTAAAGGGTTTTTGGAAGTCGTCTCAGGGGGCACCCTGTTTCTCGATGAAGTCGGTGAAGTCAGTCCCAAAATGCAGGTCAATCTTTTACGCGTGCTCGAGGAAAAGAAAATTACGAGCATCGGCAGTAGAGAACCGGTAGAGGTGGATTTCAGACTTATTTCAGCTACCCGGCGAAACCTGGAAAAAGACATCGATAACGGCACATTCAGGGAAGATTTTTTTTACCGAATCAATGTCATCATGATCGAAATTCCGCCCCTAAGAAAAAGAAAGGAGGACATTCCTTTACTCGCTGAACATTTTCTTCAAAAATACAGTCAGGAAACCACCAAACATGTGGATCATATCAACCGTGACGCAATGGCCCTTTTAAAGCACTACGACTGGCCGGGAAATGTCAGAGAATTGGAAAATGCGGTTGAGAGGGCTGTAGTGCTATCAAAATCCAGAACCCTTGGCGTGGAAGATTTTTCTTTCATTCAACCGTCCGGGATACAATTTCCAGAATCTTTATCATTACGCGAAATGGAAAAGGGGTATATTAAAAAGATCCTGGAAGAGAACAACTGGAATATAACCCAGGCCGCCAAAGTTTTGAAAATTAATCGAGTCACGCTTCACAAAATGATCAAGCGGTATCTTTTGGCAAGGCCGATACATTAATTTTAGGAATTCTTCTCAAGGACCGTTTTGGAACATATTGAAAACCTAATATTTTTTCATATCCTTTCATGACCTCAAATAAAAAATGCGTCGGAGTGGTCCCTTTTGGAGATGTTCCCGTCATCGCTCTAAAGGTCATTGCAGCTCATATCTCAGGATATTTGGACCTGCTCCCAGAAATCCTGCCGCCTCTCAAACTGCCTGAACATGCTTTTGATCAAAAACGCCTGCAATATGATGCCGGTATCATTCTCAGGTCCTTTGAATCCATGGATTTCAATCCGTGTGAAAAAGTCATCGGTGTTCTTCAACCAGACCTATTTGTACCCATTTTTGAACATGTTTTCGGTGAAGCCAGGCAGGGAGAACAATGTGCCGTGATTTCATTATTCAGATTAAACAAGAATCCGGACGGATCCTTCCCGACCACCGCTATTGTCTATGAAAGGGCTGCGAAAGTCGCTCTTCACGAACTGGGTCATCTTTATGATCTATACCATTGTGAAGATGAAAAATGTCTGATGCATTTCTCCGGAGGACTCGATGATCTGGATGCAACATCGCTCTACCTTTGCCGCTACTGCGCTACGTATCTAAAATATAATATTTCTCATTAAATTTTTTCAGTTCTTAAAAACGTTTTTACCAATCGNNCTTTTGGGCATATCAGGTTCCAGGATATAGAGCCAACCTTCATGAAAAGGATCTTCATGGGAAATCTCCGGATGTTCTCGGACTTTATGATTCACTGCCAGAATCGTACCGGTTACCGGTGAAAGTGAAGCTGCTTTATGATTATCCCGCCCGAATGTCACGCCCACTTCATCTTTTTTAAGTGTGGCTCCCAGGGGAGGAAGTTCGAGGGCTTGCAAAGCGCCAAAAATCTTCACCATG
The DNA here is from genome assembly GCA_003486165.1 of Desulfobacteraceae bacterium. Lineage (GTDB taxonomy): Bacteria > Desulfobacterota > Desulfobacteria > Desulfobacterales > UBA11574 > UBA11574. The sequence goes on along the minus strand of DNGT01000477.1, from coordinate 558 downwards.
AAATCATCAAATCCAACCCGCACACGCCCCCCATGATCGAAACGAACCCAGGAATGCCCCATGTGATAATAATAGCCTTCAGCCATTTTATAACCGGATGCCAGGGAATATCTTGGGGCATCGCTGAGCTGGGCAAAATCAAGATCATCCATCATTTGATCGAAGGAACAGTGGAAGCATTCATAGTTCATGGGACAGATCTTTGGTGCATCAATCCGCCCGGTTAACGCATAACGGCAGGGCCGTTCTGCACCTTGATAGCGGGCTTTTAAATGCTCAACCCATTCGGGTTCCTTCTTTTTTCGTTCAACGTTGTCATCAGTGCCCATGCTTCGCTGCATACCCTTGTCAAAAGGACAGTTGTAGCAATCGTAAGCATTATCACATAACCGGAAATTGACAATTCCGGCCTTCATCCAGATACACTCATCTTCCACTACCCGAAACCCGATAAGGCGCCTCTTTGATTTTTCTTTTTTTTTCTCCATTTTGGCAGCCTCCTTTGCTTCTAAATAGCCTCCTTTTCTGGCAGCAAAGGTTTTGTCCGGTGTTGAGTGA
>DNGT01000371.1 GCA_003486165.1 Desulfobacteraceae bacterium | reverse complement strand
TTGAACTTCAGAACGATCTAAAAATGTATTTATACTCTTGCTCGAAAGGTCGTTTTGGTTTTGCTTAAAAATTTCAACTGTATTTATCATTGTTGCATGGACTGGTGCTGAAATAATACTGAGAGTGCTAAAAGTTACAATAACCATTATTGCGATAGCTTTTCTTTTTTGTATTAATGAATACATTGCGATCCTTCCCTGCATGATGTTAAAATTTCATCTTACTTCCTCTAATCAAATGTAATAGAATCTTCTGCAAATAACGAGAAGCAAACTTACTTTTTTATTTTGGAAAACTTGGATCCCTCTATGGTTAGGTTATACATCAAGCCTTTTTGATCGAAGGCAAAAGCAACTATCGGGTCTTTGATGTTTGTGGTATCAATGGAGCCGCCGATACCTACCGTTATTAAAGCGACAGACCCGTCAACACCTGCCTTCCAACCGTTGCTCTCACGGAAAACTTTAAGTGCCTCTTTCTGAGTAAAAACAAGGATCAGAGTTTTCTTCTGTGCGCCAAGCTGAAAGCCGAAGGAGCCTGCGATGGTGCTGTAATATTCGACGGTCTTACCACCTATTTGTAAAGCTCCTTCACCATATTCTCCACCGATTCCAAAACCGGCCTTATAAACGCTGGGGAATACCAGGACGCCTTTGGCTGTTTTTAAATATTCTTTGGCACCTTTAACATTTTTATAAAAGTTTTTCAGAGTCACATCAACGCCTACATTAATCTCTCTTGCAGTTACAGCATAAGATTCTGACGACAGAAATATTATGATGTGCAACGCCATGAAAATTGTGAGGGAAAAAATTATCAGTTTCCTTTCCCGGACACCTACCTGTTTAAACCTCATCTTATTATCCCTTCGATTCGCGTTTTTTTAAAAAAAGTTGTCATAATTCTATCTCAATACCTTGGTTCCTGATCAATCAATGGTAGATCGAAATAGAACTATCCTTACAAATGCAAAATTCATGCAAAGTTTAAAATGTCATCCATGAATAAAATATTTCATTTAAATTTAGACAGTTAGAATAAATTCAAATATTGTAGAACAAAAGTATTTAACAATTTTCGTCAAAAAAAGCGCCATTATTTAACATATTTTTAACTATTTTATTGATGCTCCTTTTTNNAATGCAATGATTTCCAGATCCTTGTCGCCATTATTTTTTACGGAATGTACGATCCCTTCACTGACCTTTATCAATACTGCTCCGGTTCCTGTGAATTCCTTTTTTGAAATTTCAGCTGAATCTTTTTTTGACCAGGCCAAGGTCCATGTNNTCTGAATAACCAATGATTAACATCTCTCTGCCTCGATGATGATAATGATTCCCGCGAATTGAATCTGGATGAATTTTTCCAAAATGAATATTTTGAATTTTATCTAGAAATTGCACATCCGAATCGGATATGTTGTATAATGCACCTCTTTTGTCACCATAATTTTCAAGTTTTATAATCTCAATATGTTGCATTTGACAAATCCATTTTTTTTAAAACTGCTTTAAATAAACCGAAAGCCCGCGTCGTTTAGCGCTGATAGGGCATCAGTTGCTTTGTCCGCCTTAACCAAAACATAATCGGTGTCGTAAGTCGATATGGAAAAGATGCTGATGTGTGCGTCTGCCAACACCTTTGAAAGTTTTGCCAGAATTCCAACGGTATTCAGTTCCAATGGCCCTGACACCTTGATACACGACCACCCCTGATGACAGCGTTCGCTATTCAGGGTCAATGAATTCCGGCAGACAATGGAAAGTTCTTCATCTGTTTTAACAATGCTAAAAAAGGCTTCGCCAAAAATCTCATCCGGAATCTTGGCAGAAGGGCTGAGGCGGTGTATCGTGAATGTATCGTCCAACAATTCTAACTTCAATTGAGTCCCCGTAAGTGCCTAAAGTTTGAAGTGATCTAAAGTGCCTAAAGTTGAAGTAGCTCTATCGAGCTGTCATGATAATATAATAGCTTAAATTTCCATAATTTTAGCTCACTTTAGGCTATTGTAACTATTCAGTTTTAATATCAAAGTCAGCATCTCGACAACAAATGTCGATTAAGATTTGCACCCCTTAGAATGTTAGCGCCCTTTCACCGAGATTACCGTATCGATGGTAGTTGAAACAGATGCTCTGCTCCTGGAAATACTGCAACAACTCGATCCTCCCTTCCATGGAAACCTTTGATCGAGAAATAAAAAATCCGGTTGCTGCCGCTGACTGAAATATTTTGTCAGGCACCCGATCCGGTGATGCATAACGGATACGTTGAATCTCGGGTATCATCTCAATCAGATCTTCGTCAGACTGGTGGATGATTGGTACATCACCCAAAAACCGCTGACCTCTTTTACTGTACAAAAACGTCGTAACCGTATTGTTCAACGCTGTTGGCAGGCTCACGAAAGTTTTGCATCCTGAAATCTTTGCCGCAGCAATTCTTGCCAATACATCGAACAGGCTGTCGTCCTGATGAATGCGAATGGCGACTGTCCCAATGGGCAGGTAGCGAACCACATTGTCCTGACCTCGCAGATGAAAGTAATCTTTTTCTCGGGAAAACTCCTGTTCCCAATGGTAAAGATAGCTTTTAACAGCGCGGATAACCTTTTTAAGATCGTTCTTAAACGCCTCCAGCCGGCCCCAATCGTGCTTCAGTTTCCATTCCTGAACCAGCCGAAACAAGGGGTGATCGTTTTGAATGGCTCCTGTCGAAGGAAACCCAACCTCCTCAACATCCATAAATTGAAAGACATAGTTTGGGCCTCCGGTTTTGATGCCGCCCCCAAGCGCTGATTTGCCCATACCGCCAAAGGGCTGTCGCAATACAATGGCACCTGTGGTTTGGCGATTGATGTAAAGATTTCCGGCTCTGATCCGTTTCTTCCAGTCATCATGCTCCCGCCGATCGAGACTCTCCAGACCCGACGTCAATCCGTAACCGGTCTGGTTGACCATTTCAATGGCATGCCCGAGGTCTTCGGCACACATCACCCCTAAAAGTGGGCCGAAAAACTCGGTGAGATGCGTGAAGCTTCCAGGCTGCACCCCCCATTTTATGCCCGGTGTCCACATGTGGGGGTTGTTGTAGACATTTTTGGGTGCAAGCGCCCAGGATTCACCCGGTTCGAGTTGGGTCAAGGCACGCTTTAGGTCATTCTTTGGGGGTTGAATCAATGGCCCCATTTTGTTTTCAAAATTCCAGCAAGAACCGACGGCGATACTGCCGGCAGCATCGATCAACTGCTGTTTGAAGGCCTTATCCTCATAGACTTCTTTTTCCAAAATCAGCAATGATGTGGCGCTGCATTTTTGACCGCAGTTGCTAAAGGCCGACTGAAGCACGTGTTTGATTGCCTGGGCCCTATCCGCCATGGCAGTGACAATGGTTGCGTTTTTGCCTCCGGTTTCAGCCGTCAAAAAAACAGACGGCCTTTGTTTTAAAAGGGTCATTCCGGTATCGGTACCACCGGTCATGATAATGAAATCCACATCCGGATGTTCGGCAAGTTTTGCACCGGTTGTCGAACCGGAACAAGGAAGGAACTGCAAAACATTTTTGGAAACGCCGGCGCTCCAAAAACACTGACACAACTGCCACGCCGTCAGAACCGCAGCAGATGAGGGTTTGAATATCACCGTGTTTCCGGCAGCTAAAGATGCGATGATCCCGCCACAGGGAATGGCAATAGGAAAATTCCATGGGGAAATAACCAATCCCACACCCTTGCCGCAGGTTTTAATATTTTTCAAATCAGAAAAGGCCCTGGCTGAAAACGGATAGTATTCGGCAAAATCAACGGCCTCCGAAACTTCAACGTCGGCTTCTGAAAAAATCTTTCCGGTGTCTGCTGCCGCAGCACCGATGAGATTCCCCCTGGCATTGCGAAGTTCCATGGCCACCCGGGAAAGGATTTCATGACGGTGTTCCATGTTTTTGGAGCGCCACCCATCCGGATCGTCCCTGGCCGCAGCCAAAGCATGGTCCACATCTGTATCAATTGCCTCGACATAAGACGCCACACAGATGTCTTCCGGCAACCTGGAATGATCCATGCACGATCGCGTCGGCCGGTCATTATAGATGATTTCCCCTGCCTTCACCAAAGGTATATGAATGGGTTTATCTGATTCATGTTTAAACCATTTCTTTCGGATAGCTTCGGCCCATGCACGATTTGAAGCCAGGGACCAGTCCGTATCCGGCTCGTTAATAAATTCGTTTTCATAAAACGTTCCCATTTTATCGAAGATCGAGTCTTTGAGACGGTTCTGAGTCCGGTTCGGCGTATGGCGTACCCGATCTTTATGCTCACAGGAAGCAACAAATTGCTTTTTCAAAAACTCCCATTCTTTTGAATCTGTTTTGAGATTAAACGAATATCGCAGAAAATTTTCCGCTTCAGTATTTTCATCCAGCCGGCGGATCAGATAGGCAATGGCATTTATGAACTGATCTTTCGTGGCAACCGGGGCGTAAATCATGATATCCCCGGGTACTTCCTGAATGGCACGGCGTATGTGATCTGCCATCCCCTCAAGCATTTCAAATGAAAAATAATCGGCAACGTTATTTTGCATAGCCAGTCGATAGGCATACGCCAGCTCAAACAGATTGTGGGAGGCAATCCCCAGATGAACCGCCCGAATATTATCCGGCGCCATGCCGTAATCGATCATTTTCTTATAACTGGCATCCACATCAAGCTTGTTGTCATATGGTGCCAAAGGCCAGTTGCGTATGGCTGATTCCAGTTTTTCCATCTCCATGTTGGCGCCTTTGACGATACGAATTCTGATGGGAGCACCACCATTAGCCACCCGCGCTTTGGCCCAGGCTGTAAGTGATTGCTGCACGGCATATGAATCCGGCAAATAGGCCTGTAATGCAATCCCCGCCGCATAATTTTTAAATTCATCCTGCTCCAGGGTTTGCTTAAACGCNNCGTTCTTTTAAGATTTGGACCGTATGCTCAAATGCCAATGGTTCGATTTGGGAGTAAATAGTAGATATTTTGATAGAAATGCATTGAATCTCAGAATCTTTCAAATCTCGGATATATGCATCAAGACGCTGAAGGGTTTCTTTTTCTCCAAGCAGCGCTTCTCCCAAATGATTGATGTTCATCTGAACGCCCTGTCTTTTTCGTTTCTGCAAATGTGCGTACAAGGCGTCGGGTTCGCCCGGGATAATGGCGCGGCTGCTGTCGTGGCGCATTTTTTCAATGACTTTAGGAACTGAAATGCTGGGTATGTAACGCCCCAAACCAAGAAACATTTGTACCAGAAGTTTGTCCACGGATGAAAAAAAATCGGGCACNNCTTTGGTCAATCATTTTGGTAAGAATGACTTTGTCCAAGGGATGGATCAACAGCCGCATCATTTGTTCGGCAATCCCTCTTTCTTCAGCCGTTAACAATTCATTGGCCCGGTTTTGCCAGTCTTTGGCAAGATCAAGGGCTTCTTTTATAATTGTCTCATCGTGTTGCGGATCCATTGAATTTTATCCCCTCGTAACCAATTTGGAACCTATTCTTGACAGGTATACGTTAAACTTATAATTGAGTGTCATCAATAGAACCTGGATTTTCCAGAAGAAGGAGNNAACGCCATGATCATCCCCCGGTTTATACCGTTGAAGATGTCATTCGCCTTGTCCCCCCCCTCGAGGCAGCAAAAACAAAAAGTCTTTTTTTGCGCGATGCAAAAGGCTCAAGGCATTTTCTGGTTATTGTAAAAGGTGAGAAACGGGTCGACCTGAAAGCATTGCCTGATTTGTTGAACAGCAGCAGATTACGTTTTGGCTCGCCGGATCGTTTGAAAAAACACCTGGGTGTGGATCCCGGTTCGGTCTCCCTTTTTGCCGTTGTCAACGATATCGGTAAGGCTGTCGAACTCATCATAGACACCGCTTTATGGAAATCGGATGCTTTTCAGTTCCATCCCCTTGTCAACACCAGCACCTTGGTTATTTCAAGGGACAATGTTAAACAATTTTTGGATACGACCGGACACGACGCTCAAATACTTGATGTCCCCGGATTGTAGGCGATACACTTAATCTCAACACATGCATCCTTGGGCAGTCGGCTGACCTCCACCACCGCCCTTGCCGGCCGATGCTCTGAAAAATATTCAGCATAAATGGCGTTGAAAGCGGTAAAATTATTCATATCAGTTACGAAAACATCCACGGCAACAACATGGTTCAAATTATATCCCGCGGCCAACACGATCTGCAAAAGATTTTCCAGTGCCTGCCTGGCCTGAACCTTAAAATCAGAACTGACCAACCCGCCGGTCTCTGGTTGTATCCCGAGCTGCCCGCTCACAAAAAGCAAAGGCGCCACGGCTATCCCCTGGGAATATGGTCCGATGGCAGCCGGCGCCCGGTCGGTTTGAATCACTTTGCACGTCATGATATTCTCCTTGATTAGGCTTTTTAGACAATTGATATTAAGGCGAATAACATACTAATTCTAGCGTTTCTATTTCTTTCCAATACGGAATACAATCGTATCACGGCCTTTAAATCTGAATATAGATAAAAAATCAAAGGATGGCAAGTCAGGTTTCTGAATAATTGGTCTGATCAGGTAGTTAGATGTCTTTTTCTAAATAGCACAACGTTTCAAGGTATGAGATAAGCGGTCGAGATTCCGATCGAATCCATTTTGGGCTTTTTGGGTATAGCATTCTTTGCAAGCAAAGCGTCATTCCCGTGTTAGAGGGGTAAAAAAAAGAACACTCAAGCGGACAGATAAGGAGATATTTTCAAGTTTGCCGGACACTAACGAACCCATACAATAATAAATCAGGGG
>DNGT01000089.1 GCA_003486165.1 Desulfobacteraceae bacterium | reverse complement strand
CGCTCATTTTGAGCTTAATAGGGAACCCCGTTAAAATCGGGGACGGGCCCGCCGCTGTAACCCTGCCTTTTTCCGAGTTTGTTTGGGAAAAGACCTTTGAAAAATTTTCATTTTTGTTCAAGTTCAAGGAAGGCGGAAATTTTAACCACAGTAATACATTGAGTATTTCGAGGATTAAAATTTTCGTCTGACGCAGAAATTGGGCAAAAAGGGAGTTTTTGTAAAGGTCTTGGGAAAAAGGAACCCTTTTGGCCATTTTGTGCCACTTTTCGAATATGAATGGGAAGGCCGCTAAAAGGGCGGGGAAGTCAGAAAACCTGTCTGAACAAAAGGCATTGAAACCTTTGAAAAACGCAACTCTTTGCAAAGGTTTCTCATAACCTTCGCGGACGTAGGTGCCTTGTTAGATCTTGAGGATAAAAATGGGACATCCCCGGATCGATTAAAGTCGGTCCGGGGATTTTTTTTGCTCCGGACCCAAAAAAAACACTTTTTTTGGGAAAGGAGGAAAATAGTGAAAAAAAGAAAGTTATTTTTGGGATGCCTGGCGGTTTTCCTTTTTACATCATTTTGTTGGGCAGAAGAGCCAACAAGGGATGAACCATCTATAACAACCATGGAAGAAGTGGTGGTAACCGCCACAAGGCAGGAAGAAAAAATATCATCTGTACCGGCAAATGTAACCGTAGTAACCGAAACGGATATTAAAAACAGCACAGCCTATGACATTCCTGATCTCTTAAGAAAGCAAGCAGGTGTCATTGTTAATGATATCGCAGGAAACCGTCGAAGCTATACGGTCGACCTTCGATCATTTGGTGAGACCGCACCATTAAATACGCTGGTATTGGTTGATGGAAGAAGAATTAACCAGGCAGACTTGAGCGGTTCTGATTGGTCCCTGATTCCTCTTGACAGGGTGAAGAAAATTGAAATTATCAGGGGTGGAAGAGGAAGTGTTCTTTACGGAGACAATGCTTCCGGAGGAGTGATTAATATTATCACCAAAGAAGGAGAAGCATTTAAGACTGGGGGTGAAATAAGCGGAGGTAGCTATGATACCTTTAAAGGAAGCGCTTTTGTGAGTGGAACTCAGAGCAAGTTGTCTTATGCGTTATCGGGCAGTTATTTGACATCAGACGGATACAGGGATAATAGTGACACCGAAGCCAAAGATGTGGGAATTAATCTGGGCTATTATCAAAACGATATCATAAAATGGAACTTAAGCAGCGGCTATCATAAAGACAGCACAGGACTTCCGGGAGCGATCAAGACCAGCGAATTTGCAGCCGGCGCATCAAGAACAGACTCACTTCAACCCGATGACTTTGCCGATGTCGAAGATTATTATGTCAAAGGCGGACCCAAGATATTTTTCTTAAGTGACAGTGAATTTAAGATGGACATCTCTTTTAGGAAAAGAAACTCTTTATCTTTCGCGTCATTCGATGCCGGAAACTTTACCGGAGACACCGATATCAATACCATCGCCGTATCGCCACAAATTATTTTTAAAGAAGCCGTCTTTGGAATTGATAACCGTCTGGTCGTTGGTTTCGATTATACAGATGTCGTCGAAGATATCACGAATAGGTCTATATTTTTCGGGACCCCATCTACAGGGATATTCGAACTGAAAAAGAAAAATTACGGCTATTATATCCACGACGAGATCAGGCCATGGGAAAATTTTGCAATATCCGGCGGATACCGGTATGACCGGGCTGAATTCAAATTTAAACCAAGCACTCCAGACAAAAAAACAATGAGCGAAGACCTATTTACAGCAGGTGCCAATTATAATTTTTATGATAAATCATCAATATATATCAGCTTTGCCCGCAGTTTTAGATATCCTGTTTTGGATGAAATCTTCAACTTTTTTACAAATACGATTGATACAACTCTAATGCCTCAAACTTCCGACAATTATGAATTTGGAATTCGCCATTATTTTACAAAAAGTCTATTTGCCAATGTAAATATTTTTCGGATCGACACAAAAAACGAATTAATTTATAATCCCAACAGCTTTTCAAATGAAAATCTCGACGGCAAAACGCGTCGTGACGGATTCGAGTTTTCCGTCACCAAATCTTTTGATAAAGTGACCCTGAGCGGCAATTATACATTTACGGATGCAACCATTCGAAACGGTCAATTTGAAAACAAAGCTTTTCCAAATGTTCCGAGACATAAAGCCGCACTCAGCGGTCTTTTTACCATTGGAAAAGGTTTATCATTGACCGTTGACGGCATCTACGTAGGAGAGCGACCCTTTATCAGTGATTTTTCAAATGATTTCAAGGACCAGGAAGATTACCTGATTGTAAACACAAAACTGAAATATCTTTGGAAGAATATGACCGTATTTTTAAATGTTAATAATATCACGGACGAAGAATACTCGGAATATGGTGGCATAAGCACTTTTCCGATCATCGAGCCCGGATTTTTTCCATCACCTGAAATCAATTTTCTTGCCGGGATTTCGGCCGATTTTTAATTCTTTATTTTTTAATATATAGATAAATGCCCTCGGGCTAACGACCTTGGGCATCTGTCAAATATTACCAGGAGAACATATGCTGGGTTTATTTATTAGCGGCGGACCGGTCATGTATCCTCTGCTGGCCTGTTCCATCATTGTGATGACCGTGATTATTGAACGAATTATCTTCTGGATCGGCATGGATAAAAACAGGAATAAGGCCCTGGTCGATGAGGTCCTTGATCTTTGCCGTACTGGGAGCTGGGAGACCATAAGGGTTAAGACCAAAGGCTCAAAAGATTATGTCATTAGAATTCTCGTCTCCGGAATTCTTCATCGAGATTTTTCCATGGCCAAAGCCATGGA
>DNGT01000204.1 GCA_003486165.1 Desulfobacteraceae bacterium | reverse complement strand
CTTGGCCACCTCTGAATAGAGGGTTCTGCGGTCACTGTTTTCGGCATCCACAAGGCCGTTGAGATCCCTTTTTTCCTTGAGGTTCAAATCGCCGGTGTTTGTCAGGGAGAGATAGCCGTCATCCCCTTCTTTCAGGGCGCCTTTCTGGTAGTAGGGTTTCAGCGCTTGAAAACGTGCTTTCATTTTTTCCTTCAACGCNNCGAATGGTGGGATTGGAAACCGTGGTTACGTCTTGTGCCCACGCACTGGAAGGAGACAAGGCGAACCTGACCTTAAAAGAAAATCCTTTGTGGTTTTTGGACTGGTTTCCCTTTTGTTCCGGCTTTTTCCCCCGGATATCATTCACAATATCCCCGGCAACAGATTCTACCTTTTCTGCCGGAAAATAAATATTTATGGTCACGCAGGCAAACAGGGTGATCATCGCGAATACCATTGCCATCCACATGGGTTTTTGAAACATTTTCATATGAGCCTCCCTTTGTCATTTGACAACCGGGGCCCCCTTGGGGCCGATTCTTTTTATTCTNNTTAACCATGTCCTTAAAACTAATACGGTTATCCGGATTCTGATTTACAATATCTACCCCTGAAAAGCTACCTCTTTTTACCAGATACTCTGTGCCGCCTTCTCTAATGGTGCCGTTGACCGTGAACACATCGTTTTCCAGATTGGCCTTGATGCCGATCTTTTCATAGGGAAATTTTTTGAATAAAGATGCAAAGGCACCCGCCAACCCCATAAAAGGGCTCTGTCCCCCGCCAATCTGCGCAATGTTTTCTACGGCCTTAACGCTGATTTTTTGGGAAATTCCCTTTTTTTGAACCGTTTCCAGTAAAAGATTGAATCTCTGGGGTTGGCCGTAGGCCATCTCAACATCACGTAGCTGACCTTTTAAAATCCCTTCTATTTTTCCGAATGCGGTATCTGTCGTCATTTCGGACAGCAAAAGATCCTCCCATTTTACATTAAGCTTAAAGACCGGTGCTGACGTAAAAATCCCCGAAGCCCCCAGATCGGATACAATGATGTTGCCTTGGAATACGTCGGCCTTGAGTTCCCCCCCGGTGGTAACGGTGTGATTTTCGTATCGGACAGGGTCCAGGATACCCGCAAAAGAGCCCTTCAATGGACGCGTCCAGATCATAGACAGGAAAGGTTGAAGCTTTATGTCGTCAAATTCCAGACGGGTATGGATGGTAAGATTCGGACCAAAGAGTTTTTCGACCTGCACGGATCCCAATCTAAGGTCCCCGCCGGGAACCTNNTATCACGGTGGGAGATTCCACGGATATCCGGTTCGGACCGGTATCCAAAAGGATGCTTAGCGGCTGTTCCGGCAGCAGGGGAATGGTCATGGATTCAAGCGCTAACTTGCCGCTGAGCGTCTTGACAGGAGTTTTAGCGACTCCGGTTTGGTACCACACGGGAAGATCGAGGTGAATCCCTTTTAGAGCGATTCCCTTCTCCGGCAAAGAAAAATTGCCCCCAAGCCACCCGAGACGACCCCTAACCTGCCATGCATCTTGAAATCCGTTTATCCGGAATTCGGCAGAAACATCTCCCTCGGTCTCAAGGGTTGCCAGAAAGGGTTTTTCGGTCTTATAGGGCTCCTGCAAAAAATAGTGACATATCGGTTTCAAGGGCACCTTCGGGAGGATCACCGTGACATCGGCATTGGCTTTCGACGACGAACCCTGCTTGAAAATTCCCCGGATTTCAAGGGGTAGGATCCCCGTCAGGTCGAATCGGAGCTTGGAAAGTTCTATCCATCTTTTTTGAAGATCATAGGTCCCGTTGCAGGACGTGACAATGGGGTTTCTTTTCAGGTTCAGATAATACCGATCATAAAGGGCTTCGCCGGCTCGGGCGTCAAGATCGGCGTCAAAAGTCATCCTGGAACGCTTTAAATCCACGACACCTTCGATCCCCGTGCCAAGAGAAACGTTTTCCCCCATGATGCTCCCATCCTTGTTTTGAAAGACGAGATCATCGAGAGACAGTNNATGGAAAAGCAACGTCTCCTTCCCTTGAATCGTAAAGTTTAGATTGCGCTCTTGTAAACGAATGCCAAGCAAAATATTTTTCAAACCAAGTGTCTCGAGTTGGACCTTAGGGAGTATGGCGGATTGTTTTTCTGTGTCGATCCGGCCATCCGGAATACGCACGCGGACATCTCCCATGAGAATGTCACGAGCCCCCGTGTTAATCTTTGCCCGGGGAATTTGTACGGTCACATCCTTGACTTCGATTACAGGATAGTTGCCGGAAATTTCCTCTGCCTCGAGGTCGATGTCCAAAGGCGGCAGGAACGTATCCGTCTTTTCCATTACGGAAAGGCCGCCAATATGGAGTTTCAAGGAAGCAACGGCGGTTTTTCCCTGGTTCATGTTATAGGCAAATCCGGTTTCCATGGACAAAGATTCAGCGGTGGTCGATGATACGGGCAATGATCCCGTCTTTTTTAAATCAGATCCCAAAGCAATACCTTGGCAACGGACGTTAAGATTTTTGACATCGAGATTTTTGCGGTCGTGGCTGTAAGTAAATTTTGAAAACACCCCCATTTTTTGGATGTTAAGTTCCGAGTCTTGAAGCCTCATGTCTTTTGATTCAAGCGTGCCGCTGAATGTGAGATCGTTGATGTCAAAGATGGTGCTGCCAAAGATGTTTACGTTCGGCGCGGTAACATTCATATTGCGGGAAGAATTATTGACCTCCAAAGCAAACGATATAAAAAGCGGTTTGTCGGCGCTGGCTACGGCATGGATTCCAAGGGCCTGAAAAGCCTGATCACCCATAGCTACCGAGATACGTCCGTCAAGAAGTTCCCCTGATTGAAATTTGAGGTCTCGAAAGAAAAAGAGGCCGATAAGGCCCCGGGCCATTCCGGCCGGAAAAGAAGGCCCTCTTTTGGCCGGCAAGATGCCGGGGAATTTGAACCGCTCGGAAAAAAGGTCAAAATACAGGCCCTTTATCTGCAGATTTTTTAGAACAAGGGACCGGTGGCCCCATGGACCCTCAACATCCATATCCGCTCTGATTAAAGGGATCTCCATAAAGAAAGTTTTTTGTGGTTTCAAGGGTTTGAAAAGAATTCCCCTGGCCTCTAAGACCATCGGTTTAAAAGAATAGGAGAGGTTTTCTATGGTACATGATGCGCCTGTGGATGCTGAAAGGGATCGCTCAATCATCGGTTTGACCTGGTCAGGATGATAATAAAGATAAAAGCCGATGCCTGAAAATAGAAGCACTACAACACACAGGGCGATGCCTGAAAATAGAAAAATTTTTTTAATCACCTTCATAGATCAACTTCATACTAAAAATCGATTACATCCATAACACCTTGGATTCAGTTAAAACTCAATTCGGTATTATCTCCTGTTTTTCTTGTGAATCACATAGAAACTTGATATGAAAACTAAAACAGGTGATAAAATGCCGAATGATGGTTCAGCCCTTATGCCGAAAACCCCTTCCTCGTCGATCCATATGAGCATGATAGCGCCGGGCGTCCTTGGAGTCAAGATTATCGGCCGGCTCGATTCGATGAGCACGGGCAATATCTGGCGTGAGACAAACCTGGAGCTTGACAGAACGTCGCCCAATCGGGTTATCGTCGACGCCTCTGAAATTGAATATTGTGACGGTTCCGGCATCGGTTATTTGTTCGGACTTCGTCAGCGCCAGAAAAAAGCCGGCGGCGATTTGGAGATTCGCAGACTCCAGCCAGAGTTTCAACAACTTCTTGATATTTTTGATCCTTCTGAATTCGAAGAATCACCGGAGATCCAACCCGCGCCCATCAGCTTTTACGAAAGAATCGGACGGTCAATCTGCCGAATCTGTGAAGAAGCCTATGCTTTGATTGAATTTGTGGGGGAAGCCGGTGTGGCGATGGTCAAGGCCTTGTTCAACCCAAAGCAGGTGCGTTGGAAAGACGCATTTTTGGTGGCGGAAACCGCAGGTGTAAATGCGCTGCCCGTTATTTCCCTGATCGGTTTTCTCATGGGGC
>DNGT01000073.1 GCA_003486165.1 Desulfobacteraceae bacterium | reverse complement strand
ACAATTCGATCGCGATCCAGCTGGAATGCTGTACGAACAGAACAGGCTTTTTCGTCTCTCTGACGGCCTCGTGATTTGGAACTTAAACATCCAAAAGGTGCTATAAAGCCTTTTTCTCGTTTTTCGAAATCTTCACGTATGGACATATGATAGACTGTTTAACATCTAGTGATAACAAATAAACGTAAATCTATAACATACAACATTTATTCGCTATTTATTTTCCCCCGATATTTTTGTATCATCATTGCCATTGAATTTTATTTGTCAAGGCGAATTTATTCATATGCTAAATGAATTGTAAAGACATATTTTAAACGCCTGCAAGGTTGTGCCGATAGATTTTTATCATTATACTTTACAACGTTAAAATCAATTATTAATCTTGGTGGCGGTATGCAAGGACATCATCTCATTCTCGGCGAACTGGTCGATTTTATTACCGGTGAAACCATCCGAGACACACACGACGAAAGATACAGACAGAACCTTGCCCGTATACTTGTTAACCAAAAAGGGTTCATGAAAAAAGAGATCAAACCCCGTCGTGAACTTCGGGTATCTGCTGGAGAAAAGAGTGCGATAATAAAGATCGATTTCGAGATTCATGTGTCAGGTAAAATTGGTATGATCATCAAATACGGTCCTGGTTCCTTGGTCACCCGGCAGCGGCCGGCACTGTCGGTATCGAGACTTGTGGCACCGTACCAGGTTCCCATCGTTGTCGTGACAAATGGTAAGGACGCAGATATTTTAGAGGGGAAAACCGGTGAGGTGGTCGCCCAGAGTCTTCAATCGATACCGTCCAAGAGAGATCTCGTTGAAAAGGTAACCACCATGAATCTTAGTCGGATCTCTGCCGAACAAGCAGAAATTGAATCGAGAATCGTATATGCTTATGAAGTCGACGGCAGCTGTCCGTGTGATGATACCATATGTAGGCTATAAAGTTTGAATTACTAAGTACATATATTCTTAAATACGGTAACGTATTTATATCTTGGTTTATTCACTCTACGCATGCAAAAGTTTAATTTCCATATTTTTTGAGGCATGTAATCACGATGGACTACGAATATTTCATGAAAAAAGCGTTGGATCTGGCAAAGAAAGCATTAGATGCCGGAGAATTTCCCGTCGGATGTGTCCTGGTCCATCAAAACCGAATTCTTGCAACAGGCGCCAGAAAAGGTACTATGGGAAATTTTCCAAATGAGATCGACCACGCGGAAATGGTTGCACTTAACCGTCTGACAAATATGGATATAAATACAAACAAAAAGAAAATTGTCCTCTTTACAACCATGGAGCCGTGTCTCATGTGCCTGGGGGCATCGATTTTAAGTGGTATCAGTGAAATTGTATACGCGTACGAAGACGTAATGGGCGGAGGCATAAATTGTGATTTGTCAAAACTGCCGCCATTATACACAAAACATACAATTTCAATTGTACCTAATATTTTACGTCAAAACAGTCTGGAACTTTTTAAGGCTTTTTTCAACACTCCTGAAAATTCCTACTGGAAGGGAAGCCTCTTGGCCGAATATACACTTAGGCAGTCATAACATCCCAACTGGCCCAATGGTGACTGCCAATAATAGGTTATTTTCAGAAAATATATCGGAGCGGCTTTCGTTTTATTTTCTTGCATTTTTTTCTTGCATTTATTAATAATGTTATATATTTCAGTTTTCACTTCCGAACGAGTGATTTATAAAATGTAATGCTCAGGATTGTGGAATTGAAAGAAATTATTTTTTTAATCTATTCGTTTTGTTCCCTAAACACGAGACCTTTGTAAAATGTTCAATTTCGTTCAAGATTAAGGAAGACGAAAACTTTAACCACAGACATACATTGAGTATTTCGAGGATTAAAATTTGAGTCTGACCCAAAGATTGGGCGAGAGGGAGCGTTTTTCAAAGGTCTCGTATGAAAAAGTCATTAATTTATAGCTTAAGGAGGTGTGGGTATAACTATTTCGAAACGTACAAATGGTGTAAATAGGACCAGAGGAGATCGGATAAATATTAATAGAAATATAAGGGCAAAAGAGGTCAGGGTAATAGACCCTGATGGGAATCAGATTGGTGTAATCCCGACCTACAAAGCCATCGCCGTTGCCAACGATTTTGGCCTTGACTTGGTGGAAATTTCTCCAAACGCAAGCCCACCTGTTTGTAAAATAATGGATTATGGTCGCTTCAAGTATGAACGGACCAAGAAAAAACAGGAGGCAAAAAAGAAACAAACCACATTTCAGCTCAAGGAAATTAAGGTACGCCCCAAGACTGGGGAACATGATCTAAATACCAAGATCAATCATATTAAAAAGTTCCTTGATAAAAAGGACAAAGTCAAAGTCACCGTCATTTTCAGGGGACGAGAAATTACGCTCACCAATCTGGGCAATGAATTGCTGGAAAAGATTGTTCAAGAAACTGAAGAGGTTGCACTACTCGAACAGCCCCCCAAATTTGAAGGTCGCACAATGGTTATGGTTCTGGCACCGAAACCATTATCAAAATGACGATGCCCTGACACTTCATTATCCATGAGATTAAAAACCTTTTTATTGCACAACCATCATCGGCAATTTTTGATGATGTCGTAAAAAGTTATTTTTATGCCTTTTTCATAATGATAAATTGTTAAAAAATATTTTCTGTGAAGATGGCGTGGGCTGGAATCCGACATGGTTCACGCCATCTATTTTTTTAAAATTACCGGAAAGGACTAAAGATGCCCAAAATAAAAACAAATAGAGCCGCTGCAAAGCGTTTTAAAAAAACAGGAACCGGAAAGTTCGTTTTTTCTAAATCACATGCAAGTCATATTTTAACCAAAAAAACCAGAAAACGTAAACGTGGTTTAAGGCTAAGTCAAATCATTGACAAAACCAACAGAAAATCAATTAAACTGCTGCTCCCTAATGGATAGCGGATTTGGATAGAGGTTTAGGAGAGAATTTATGCGAGTTAAAAGAGGTTTTAAAGCAAGAAGGCGCAGAAATAAGGTCTTAAAATTAGCAAAAGGGTATCGTGGCGGCCGCAGCAAATTATTTCGCACAGCATCGGACGCTGTTGATAAGGCACTCATGTTTGCATACCGGGATCGCAGAGTTCGAAAGCGTAACTTTAGAAAACTCTGGATCGCCAGAATTAATGCTGCGACACGCATGAACAATCTGTCTTACAGCAAATTCATTCACGGGTTGAAACTTGCCGGTGTTGAGTTGGACCGAAAAGTGTTGGCCGAATTGGCAATATCGGATCCTAGAGGTTTTAGTCAAATTGCCAGTCTGGCCTCTGAACAATTATGATCATAACCCGGATCAGCCTATCATATGGATGCGAAACTTGCGTAC
>DNGT01000079.1 GCA_003486165.1 Desulfobacteraceae bacterium | reverse complement strand
CCAGCTGGATCGCGATCGAATTGTCTACTCGAGCGCCTTCAGACGGCTAAAACGCAAAACCCAGGTTTTCCTGTCTCCTATGGGAGATCATTATCGAACACGCTTAACACATACATTAGAAGTATCTGAAATTGCAAGAACCATTGCGCGCGCCATGCGCTTGAATGAGGATCTTGTTGAGGCCATTGCCCTTGCACATGATCTCGGTCATCCGCCTTTTGGTCACGGTGGCGAGACGGCGCTTAAAGAAATTTATTCATCGGATTTTTCACATCACCAACAGAGCTTGCGTATTGTTGATATTTTGGAACAAAACGGTAAAGGGCTTAATCTTACGTATGAGGTTCGCGACGGGATTTTAAAGCATTCCAAGGGATATGGAAAGATTATTCCCGACGATTCCTCCGAAATGGCGATTACTGTTGAAGGAAACATCGTTCGAATTGCCGATATTATGGCTTACCTGAATCATGATCTGGATGATGCCATCAAGAGTGGTGTTATCAATGCCGATCAGGTCCCCGAAACCTGTGAAAAAACCCTCGGTCATACACATTCCGAGCGTGCTACTGCCATGATCAAAGATTTGATTTCTAACAGCAAGGCTCAAGATGGTACGCTGTATTTAAACATGAGCGATGACGTCTTTAACGCCATGACCGAACTGAGGCAATTCCTTTATGAAAATGTCTATCGCTCACCCCGGGTTCATAACGAATTTATCAAGGCCAAGAGGATTCTGACTGAACTTTACACTTTTTTTCTTAATAACGAAACAATGCTTCAGAAAGAACTTAAGGCTATAGAAATGTCGAAGTGTAATCACAGCGGCCAATCCAAGGAAAGGATCGTTTGTGATTTGATCGCCAGCTTAACGGACCGGCGTGCACTTGATTTGTACTCAACCATCTTTTTCCCTTCGCCTCTGGTATAAAAGTTACTTGAATGATGGGTTTGCCGACCGTTACTCCGTATCAGTTATTCCGAATCCAGCCTCATATCTTTGCACCTTTTTTAAAGCGTCTAAAAAGAATATTTGCATCCATGGATCAAAAATACCAAGAGGCTGCCGACTATTATGGCTTCAACTGCAAGGATTGTGAAGATAACTGCTGTTTAACCCGCTTTTATCACTATACACTTGTTGAATACTTCTATATCAAGGAAGGGTTCCATTGTCTTGAAAATAAGAAACAGGTCGAAGTGAAGCAAAGGTCTTTGGCCGTATGCCGGAAAACCGATGACGCCGATAAGAATGGAAAGCATGTACAACAGATGTGTCCGGTCAATTTTGGGAGCCTTTGTGTCCTCTACCCGTATCGACCCATGATATGCAGGTTGCACGGTATTCCTCATGAACTCCAGAGGTCCGGCCAAGGAATATTAAATTCTCCGGGATGTGGTACCTTTGCTCTGAAATGCCAGGGGAAGCAGCGTTTTAAGTTTGACCGAACACCCTTTTACATGCAAATGGCAGCGTTGGAGAAGGAGATGAAGCAGGCAGTGGGGATGACGAAAAAGATTAAAATGACCGTTGCGCAGATGATTGTCACGTTTTAAAAAAAGCGATATGCTTATCCACCTCCCGCAAAAAAGCATGCGGGAGCCGCGGTCNNCCCCCACTGCTAAGTCACTGAAATAAAGAAGCCACTCCAACCGTATCGTTACACGGGGAAGCACACCCCGTGAACAAAACCATCGAAACTTACTTGAACATGACCTGTCCAAGTGACATTAGATGAAGCTTCAGCTGACTTGAGTAATGCTAAATTTGACTTGAATTGTAACCTTTTGGAAGAATCATGAAATATATAAAGGATGAAGATATCGGCAAACTGCCCGGCAGAAGACTTGAAAAGAGTGACAGCTTTAAATTTCGATGTTACCCGGGGATTGCCTGTTTTAATCGATGCTGTCGTAATATCAACCTGTTTTTGTATCCTTATGACGTTATCCGCTTAAAAAATCAATTGCATATGACTTCCGATCAGTTTCTGGATAAATACGTGGATATTGTGTTGAGGCCCTCCAATTTTTTTCCTGAAGTCCTTTTAACTATGTCAGACAACCCCGAGAAAACCTGCCCATTTTTAAACCTGTCGGGTTGTACCGTTTATCCGGATCGGCCCGATACATGCCGTACCTTTCCGGTGGAACAGGGCATTTTTTATGATGCCGAACATGACAAAACAGAACCCATTTATTTTTTCAAACCCCCTGATTTTTGTTTAGGGCAGCACGAAGAAAAAGAGTGGACAACACAAACATGGTCAAAAGACCAAGATGCAGTGATATATAATAAAATGACGGCCCGCTGGTCAGAGTTGAAGCGGTTATTCCAAACAGATCCCTGGGGTTCTCAAGGGCCGGAAGGACCCGGTGCGAAGATGGCGTTTATGGCCACGTATAATATTGATCAATTTCGAGATTTTTTATTTAAAAGCACTTTATTAAAACGATATAAGGTAACATCCAAAGTTTTAAAACAAATTCGCTCTGATGATGTGGAATTGATGAAATTCGGTTTTGAGTGGGTAAAATTTTTTGTCTGGGGGATTCGATCCGAGAATATTAAGCTCAAATAGTCAACTTGTGTCCATCCATAAATGGTCTTT
>DNGT01000075.1 GCA_003486165.1 Desulfobacteraceae bacterium | reverse complement strand
ACGCCTTTTTATATTGCGTCCATGCAGCAACATTATTTCGGATATTTTGCCAGGGGTGGCGTTCTTTATCCTTTTTTTGGGCTGGCCGGCCTGTTGGTTACCCTATATGTGTTGATACAAATCTATCAGGCTATCGGTTTCGAAACGAGTAATTCCCATAAAAACAGGCTCAAATATCTTTTTGCCGGATTCGGAATCATGGGGTTGATGAACGGGCTGAATGTGTTTACGATCAACGGATATTCCCTGTATCCTCCNNATAGCGCTGGTATTCGGGCCGTTAAAGTCAAGCGTGCAGAACTTTGTGGACCGCATTTTTTACAAGAGTAAATATGATTACCAGAAAACCATCAAACATGTGAGTCGGACGATCGTTTCCGTGCTCGATGATGATGCCATTGCAAAACTTTTGACAGATACGGTGGTTGACACGATGCTCGTGGAGCATTGTTCTGTTTTTTTATCGGAACCATCAGATCGTCATTTTGTCAATTTTTCAGCAACCGCGAAACCGGTGGGTCTTGACCAGCCGCTTAAATGGCCTATAGAATCCGCTCTGGTCGAATTTATGAAAACCCATCACCAACCTGTGATGAGAAGAAAGGTTGCAAAGCAGATTTCAGCGGTTGATAAAAAAGATGTGCTTTCGGATCTGGAAATTTTAAACGCTGATATCGTGCTCCCTTTGTTATTTAAAGAGCAGTTATATGGATTCATCATTCTGGGTGAGAAACGGTCTGGCGATCTGTTTACAAAAGAAGATATGGATCTTCTTGAAACACTTTCGAGTCAGAGCGCGCTTGCCCTTGAAAACGCGCGTTCCTATAAAATTATCGAAGATCTGAATAAGGACCTCGAAAAAAAAGTCGAAGAAAGAACCCGGGCTCTGAAAGAAGCCCTGTCTGAAAAGGAGCGGACCCAGGAGCAGCTCATTCGTTCGGAAAGCCTGGCTGCCATAGGTCAATTGGTTGCCGGCGTTGCTCATGAACTGAACAATCCATTGACAACGGTGACCAGCCTGGTCCAGGCGGCCATTGAGGACATCGAGCAACTGGATTCGGAAAATTCCTTGGACGCATACATGATCGATGATCTTAAATTCGCAGACAAGGAACTTGACAGGGCCAGATCGATTGTTTCAAGTCTTCTGGGGCTTTCCAGGCAAACCCAAACCTACTCGGAAGCGGTGGACATCAATTCGGTTATAAAAGATGCATTAAGAATTCTGTACAATCAATACAAACATTGCGAACTGAACATCGTTGAAACGTATGCCCGAGATCTTCCGGATATCAGGGGCAATTTTGCAAATTTGGGCCAGGTGGCCTTGAACATCATTAAAAATGCGATTCAGGCGGTTGTGGACATGAAAGGTACGATCTTTCTTTCCACCCATTTTGATGTGAGTGCCAGGCAGGTGGTTTTTTTGTGCAAAGATACCGGGCCCGGTATCCCAGTAGATATCCGGGAGGATATTTTCAAACCCTTTTTTACCACCAAAGCGGTGGGCAAGGGAACCGGACTCGGGTTATACATCTGCCATGAGATTATTGTAAAACATGGCGGTACGTTAAAACATCAAAAGAGCGATGAAACCGGCGCTGTATTTGAAGTTCGGTTGCCGGCCGGCGCTTAACCACTCCCAATCTTTTCTCCCCGATTGCTATTCTCCTTTGCTCCCCGGAAAGATGTCATAAACATAATCGCGGGCATCCAATGCGGATTTGTTCAGGGTGCCTTCATGAACGCGCTTGACGACGTCTTCGCGGGAGAGAGTGAAGATGGCCTCGAAAAGCTGCACGCGCTCATGCTCGTTCGCCGGCGCCAGCACGAAAAGCACGCGGGCGCTGTGTTGGACGTAACGGGGCGAGAGCAGCTGGCGCTTCAATATCTCCATAATGACAGGCGCCTTGGCTTGGTCAAAACGGCCCGGATTGCCGAGGCGGTCCAGCTCGGCGAAGAACTCCGACGTCCATTCATTGTGGTAGTCCCACAGCTTCTGAAAAAGCGCCTCGGTGAAGCGGGTCCCGGCCTTGACCTCGAAAGCGTCCTCAGCCGGCGTGAGACCATCTTCGGTGAGCGCAGGCTGTTTTAGGAAACCGTCCTTGGTGATGACGGCCTGGTGATGGAGGAGGGTCCANNAAAGCTCGTAGTCGTCGATGGCGGCCGCGAAGTTGCCGTTGAGAATTTGGAAGCCGTAGTTCGCCGCCATGAAGAAGGCGTGCTGGATGTGCTCAATAGTGATCTCACCCTTGGGGACACCATAGATGTTATCCCAGAGTTCTTTCGTGAAGAGCTTTTCCGGCGTACTGAACATGTCCTCGGTGACGACCCAGGGTGTAATCTTGCCCTGCGGGTTCAACAATCCGCGGGATTGCAGCAGGAGCCGCTCCGCCGCCACGAGACCGCTGGCGACCGTCGGCACGGGTTTGTCTTTCACCCGAACTTCCTGCGGCGGCGCATCGAGGATCGCCTGGAGCTGCGTCACGGAAGCCTGCAATGGTGCATTGCCGGCGGCGACGTAAGACGGTTCGGGGCTGGCCACCCAACTTTGGCGATAGGTATCGTAGAGCCGTCCCTTCACTTCTCCGGCAANNCTTGTCGATGACCATCGCACGCAAGGCCAGGGGGTTATACTGCGAGCGGCCATAAGGATCGGCCGGTTGATAGATCATTACCGCCGCCATTCCGCCAATGGGCGCTCCGTGGCTGAGCTCGCCGTCCTTCATGCCGGCCATGAGCATCATCAGCGCGTTATACCGCTGATATGCAATCATGTTCGGGGTGGCCATGCCGATGGACTGCGGATCCGGAAACACACCCTGCGGATCCTCCTTCCACATCTCNNCCAGGAGCTTCTCCACAATGAGTGCTTCCTGAGGGGTCTGGATCTTTGGGATGTAGTAGTATAGGCCGGTACCGGCCCGGGTGAGGGATTCATAGTTGTTGAGCGCCCAGAGGAGGGTGATGGGAATCACACCATGCACCGGTTGGCCTTTGACCGTTATGTGGTCNNCCAAGGCCCCGAAAATCGCTATCGGCTGATCATCGGGCGTACCATGGGGCCGGAAATGGGTCGGCGAAGCGTCTTCAAAATCCGGCATATTCATGGGCGCCGGGCTGTTCAATGCATTGAAGGCCATGTCCAGCGGATGCCACGGTCCGGTAAGCTCCAAGCCGGGATTTTTCAAAGGGTGGGCGTCCTTCGGGATGGGCACTTCGTCGTTCAGCCGCCAGCGCCACTCGCTGTCCCGACCGAGAAAGTTNNGGCGATCTCGGGATGCAGCTCTTTGGCGAGTGCGGCAATCTCCTGTTCCACATTCACTTTTCGATTGTTTATGGATTTGGTACCGAAAAGCCTCGGGAAGCTTTGGAGAATGTCCTCGCGAATTATGGCCTTGTCCACACCTTTTAAAGTGTTTTCTCTATCTTCTGAAGTTTGTTGTGCCATTTGCCTCAACTCCTTGATTTGAAAGTTGGAACGATTCAGTTACAACGTAAATGGAATGATATTGGTATTATCCACAAAAAATAATTATAGAAAAATAATAGTCAACACGAAAAACCACTATTTTTTCTGTTCGATGAGGTGACCCCTTCAACAGGTGAGAAACACGGAAGGATAGGAGCGTATTTTGAATGGATGCATGAAGATATAAGGTAATCCAACTACAGTTCGATTTGATGGGTTTCTCTGGCAAGAAAAGCGTTTGGAAAAATCTTTTGGCATTCATTTTCCAAATTCGACAGAAAGGTATCGTTGTGTTCCGGGTCGTGATGAAAAAGCGCCAGTTTTTTCACCCCGGCCTGTCTCGCCACTTCTATCGCCTGTTCCCAACTGCTGTGCCCCCATCCTTTTTTCACCTTCAATTCTTCGGGGGTATATTGGGCATCATGGATGAGGAGATCGGCATTTCTGGAAAGTGCCACCACATTGGGATCTATTCCATTTTTATGCTCGACATCCGTACAATATACTAAAGTTTTGTCTCCTTCCTCGATACGATAACCATATGCATCGCCACGATGGCTGTACTTGGTCGCTGCAAGCTTAATACCACCGGAGCTTTCATATGTGGTGATATCCGGTTGCAAAAAAGTAAAATTCGCACCCATATTTTCCAGGGCGACAGGAAAAAAATCATTCTGCATTTGTGTCGCAAAAAGGCTCTCAAGATCTTTGCCCATCCTCTCTTTACCGCAGATGGAGATGGTGAAGTTCCGTCGAGGATCATAGGCCGGTTCGAAATAAGGAAAACCCTGAATATGGTCCCAATGGGTATGTGACAATATAATACCGATATTATCGTACTGTTCATGAGAATTTCTTATCAGATCATTCCCCAGATTTCGAATACCGGTGCCGGCATCCAGAATAGCAATCCTGCCCGTACTAAACGTTATCAGGACGCACGAAGTGTTTCCGCCAAATTGATAATGGTTCGGATCCGGTGTGGGGATAGATCCTCTAGTGCCATAGAATTTAACTTTCATTTGACTTTATCTTTCTTCATTCGCTTTCGCTTTCGAGGGATAGATCTGAAGATCAATGGAATGTTCAGGCTCATACCAGTTCCAGTTGTCTTACACAAGGCGTCCAGGATTTCAGGGGGCGTTTACAGCCCTTACAGCTATTCAGGCCCTGCCTGATTTTACAGTAACTGTCAACGACAAAATCAAAGAGTTTTGCATTCTTGACCGCCAAGGCCACTTCATCTGCGATGGCCGAAATAGTTTGATCATCTTCTTTATCAAAGAATTTGGTTTCGATTTTATTAATGGCGTTTAAAATTCCCACTGGCTCCTCTCCGGCTATCAGGGGAGCCGCAAGAATAGACTTTGTTTTAAAGGCATGCTCCTCATCAATCGATCTATAGAAATCAGGATCGCTTTGAACATCGTTGACGACTTGGGTTTTTCGTTCTCTCAGCGCCCTGCCGGCAATTCCCCTGTCTGCTGGAAAACGTTCCGAAATAAGCTTCATTCCGGTTTCACCGAAGGCTGTAAAAAATTCGAATTCATTGCTCTCCTGATCGTACAGGAGCACGGAACACTCTTCACAAAGGAGTTCCGATGTAACAATACTGGTAATAGTGGCCAGAAGTTCCTGCAAGTCACCGATATAGGCCAATGAGGAGCTGACGCTCTGATACAGGTTAAGCATGCGTATTTTGTTGTCCTTTATTTCGTGGGAATAGGCATTATTCAGCAGCATGGATATTAGGGGAACAAAAGAGAGCCTTGACGGCATTTCAGCGGTAAAATTGCGAATCGTTTCTGGATCTGAAAGCAACGTCAGGGTCCCGACAATACCGTTCGGAACTCTCAATGGGATTGCNNATCTTGCTGCATTTGTGCACCTCTTTATTCCCGGATCAAGGTTCCGAGTTCAGGGGTTCAGAGTTCTGGGTTCAAGGTTCAAAGGTTCTGGGTTCCAGGGTTGCTGGAAAGTTGCACAATATATTCAAGCCCCAAGCTCTGAATTCTTACCTTTTTCCATATGCCATCAAATACTTTATGAAACCTCGAATGGCAGCGCGTGTGCGTCCTGCATGATCATACACATCCTGAAACTCGTCATTACTTATGTATTGCTGATCCAATGCTACGTAAAGCTCACTTTGGACTTCTGTGCAAGATCGTTTCGCATACCTCAGAAAACGAATAAACTCCGGATTGGTTTCCGAATCAAATCCTTCCGCAATATTGTGCATTGAGGAACCTGCCGCATTCTGAATCTGCCCTCTCAAACCGAAGTCTTTATCAAAGCCCGCCTTTTTGGTCAGGGCATAGACCTTGCGAGTTAACTCCCGGGCCAACTGCCATGCTTCAATATCCTCAAATCGATCTATTCTCATGAGATTCCGTTCTAAGTTCACCGTTCAGCGTTCCGAGGTTGATGGAAAACTGCACTGTAGATTCAAAACCCAACCTTTGAACCCTGAACCTTTGAACCCTGAACCTTTAAACCTCTGAACCTTTGAACCTCTGAACCTTTAAAGCTCAAAAATCTCTATCTCCTCCGACACATTCTTCAACTTGAATCTGCCCTTTGATTTTGGCGAAAAATGCTCCTTTACCCTTTCTGCCGTGGATTTAGATAGATATATACCTCCCCGGGTTGCCTGGGCACCGATTCGTGCGGCAAGATTTGTGAGGTTACCTCTGGCCGTGTAAGTCCAGCGCGAACCGGAATAGGTCTCGAATTTTGCCGCGCCCACAAGGGCCTCACCCGAATTGATTCCCATGTTGATGTCCAGTGGACGATAGCGGAGGGAATCACATTGTTCATAGATTCGAACCGTTTCCTTACGAATCTTAAGCGCTGTGCGTACGGCTTCGAGGGCATTGGTTTCCTTGTCTTCATTCAAAAAAAGCACCATCAGGCCGTCACCGGCGGTTTCATTCACATCGCCGTTATTGGCATAAATAGCATCCATGAAAGCGGAAAAGTGCTTTTCAATAATGTTACTTGTTTCGCTGCTTCCGAGCTTTTCACAGAGCTTGGTATACCCTTCAATATCGAGAAAGAGGACCGAAAGGTCCTGTTTTTTACTTTCGGGTAGGGAGTTNNCTGGAAACAGTGACCGGAACGAATTTACTCAAATTCTCTTTGATGCTTTCAAGAAGTTCAACCTTTCTCATGGAGGCTTGAAGCTGGCTGAGGGCTGTTTCCAGTTGAACATTTTTTTCTTGCAGATCCTGGTTGAGGATTTTTATCTCCTCGAATGATCTGGCATTTTTCAGGGCAACCACAAGGTTGTTGACCAGAGTAATCAGCAATTCTTCATCGTCTGTATTGTATGAATCACCGATAAGTTTGGATCCCAGACCCAGAAGCCCTGTACTATCCGTATCCACATAAAAAGGTAACGCACAGATCATCGACGGAGGAAGAAGGCCCTGGTTTTTTAGATCTTTTTCATTGTGTATAGCCTTTACAAGGTCAGGAGAAAACAAGACCTCACTGCCGCCGGTTCGCAAAAGAGCAATATCCTCATCCTGAAATCCGACAGACACAAAGCCGCTTATCTTTCTGGAAGAGACATCCACCGTCAGGATAAAACCTTCTGCCACACCAAAATTACCCATGGTCATCATCAGAAAGTTCTTCAGAATATTCTCATATTCGACACTGCCGAATATGTCTTTGCTGATGTCATATAGGGTTTTTAAATAATAGACCCGTCGGTCCAGTTCCGTCTGAATGCTTTCTGCTTGCTCCAGCGAGGTTCTGAGTTGTTCTATCTGCCCCTGGAGGTTCATAATGTGCCCTCAGTTTTTCAGGGTTGGGTTGATCTAATAATGGTTTTGAAATGGACCTTCAATTCCTGCCGGGTCTCCTTGAGCCGATCGAGCAGGTGCTGTGCCAGATTTCTCATAATAGTGCAGCCCAACTCGTGGTCTCCCTGCATAAGTTCTTTAAGCGCTGTTTTATTTATAACAAGTATTTTGCTGTCTTTTACACACCGCGAATTAAGGCTAAATACATAAGGCTCAACCAGGGCCGATGTCCCGGTACAATCTCCCGGGTTACGAAAGATGGCGATAGGGAGCTCAAATCCGTCTTCGACCTTTGTCAGAAGCTCAACAGCCCCTTCTTTGAGCACAAACAGTTCTTCTGCCTGTTGGCCTTCTCTCATAAAAAATTGGCCTTTTCGAATTTGAATTTCTTTGGTGATCTCTGACAGGCGAAGCAGTTGGGGCTCGGACAGTCCCTTGAACAGGTAGCATTGTGATAACAGATGCATGGAGATTCTCCAACAGGGTTCAGTGATCAGAGGTTCTGGGTTAAAAGGTTTCGGGTTAACCTGTGAACGCTGGACCCCTTAACTTCACATATTGTTTATAGCCTCTTCCAGTGTGCTGTAGATTCTGGCAAATTTGGAAATACCCACCATGTTAAAGATTTTTTGAAAATGAGGAGAAAGCCCCGTAATAGAAATCAGCTGGTTATTTTTTTTGGTTTCAGCCAGAAGCTGGATTAGAACCGCAATGCCACCGCTGTTGATATATGCGTTTTCATAGAACTTCAAAAGGATCTTGCTCATTCCTTGGTCGTTTGCATTCTTATACGCCTTGTTGAAAAAGGGCTCAGAAAAGACAGTTACATCCCCTTTTATATCAAAGATTGTAATATCGCCATGCTTCTCAAGATGGATTTCAACTTCTTGTTTCATAATCGGCCTGCCTTTTCCTTAGTGTCGGGTTCCGAGTTCCGAGTTGCGAGTTGCGCGTTTCGGGTTTTTTGTTATTTCCATTCGTCCTCGACGTATTCGGTGAATCTATTTATCTTTCTACCCAACTCATCATACGCATCAAGAAGGGGCTCCACTTCTTTACTATTAAACACATGTGTATCATTTATAAAATTCAAATGCAAAATGGTCTCGTCACACGAGCCATGGGCATAGATTAGAAATTTAACAAATTCTGCTTTGTATTTTTTCCTGCCATATCCTTCAACAATACATGAAGTTATTCCTTTTGAAGATCTTCTAATCTGGCTACCTTCCTCGAACATTTCATATTTAGGCAGTTTCAATGACATATTGTGAATTTTGATCGCCAAGTCATATGACAACTTGTAAATTTCCAGATCTCTATAACTACCCATTATCTCATGCTTTCAATCCTCAACCCGCACCCCGAAACCCGTAACTCGTAACGCGCAACCCATCATCCTGTTATCCTGAAAACCATTCTCACCATATGCCCCTCATCGGTTGTCTGGTTAAATTCCACCTCGTCGACAAGCTGTTTTATCAGGAATATGCCGAGTCCTCTCGGGGTTTGAAGCTGCTGGATTTTTAACTCAATATCCGGTTCTTCATAGGATTCATTGGAATTCGCCATGCCCTTTCCCTGATCCATAACTGAAACGCTGAAAATGTGATCGTTGTAATGCATGCTGATGACCACCCTTGCGTTAGGGTCGTTTTTATTGCCGTGCTCCATGGCATTGATGCACGCTTCAGCGACGGCAGTTTTCAAGTCTTCTATCCGCTCAGGACGAAAGCCGACAATTTTGGCAAAAGATGCCGAACAGGCCATGGCGATCCGTTCATGACCCAGTTTGTTGGGAATACTAATCTCAATGGATTGTTCGTCAAGAATCCTGGTCAATTCTTTTTCAGCAGCCATATCTTTACGGGGCTCCACTTGTTTCAGATCTTGAAATAATTTCAATTTTTATGAACTCCTTTTGCAGGTGCTCATACAATTTTCGGAGGAGAAAAAAAGGATTTGTCGTTTTCACAGATGCGTAATCTGGGTGAATTACTAAAATGTTCAGAAATACGCTAACACGACTGCCGAAAAAATTCAATAAAATCGTAAAACGATCTTATGAAAAATCTTGAAAATAGAAAAATTAAGTCGGTGTGACACTCAGTACAATAACGGTGATGTCGTCATGCTGTTCGACGCCGCCGGCAAAGGTGTCGACCTTGCTGATGATTTCCGTTAAAAGGGAATCCGCATCCATAGTGTGAGACGCCTTGACAACATCCAAAAGGCGCTCAAACCCGTACATCTCTTCCTTTTTGTTCATGGCCTCCACAATTCCGTCGGTGTAGAAAACTATTTTATCGCCGGGCGAAAGTTGCACACGGGTCCCCTCATAGTCGGCACTCGCCAGGATACCCAGCGGGAAGGTGTCACCGATGGTTTCCACCAGCACAGCCTCGCCGGTTTCTGCCAGCAGATGTATGGGCTGAGTCTGCCCGGCACTGCATATTTCAAGGGTCCGGTCCCGGGTATCCAACACGGCATAGAGCAGGGCCACGAACATGCCGCTCTTGATATCTTTTTTGATCTGCCGGTTGGCCCGAATCATAATTTCACCGACGCTCAATTCATTCCCGGATACCATGCGAAACACACTCCGCGATAAAGACATGACCAGCGCACCGGAAACACTTTTTCCTGTCACATCGGCGACCACCAGTCCCAGTTTGTTCTCTCCGATGTTTATAAAATCGAAAAAATCGCCCCCCACCTCCCTGGCCGGGGTGGAACGGGCGGCAATTTTATATCCCTCGATTTCCGGGCAGTCCGCCGGAAGCATGCTGGCCTGAAGGTCCCGGGCAACGGACAGGTCCTCTTCCATGCGGAGCTTTACCAAGTACTGCTTAAAAAGCCCGAAATATTTGATGCCCACNNGTGTTGGCGGGTCTTACGGGTGTGTCGTCGATAATGTTGGACAATGCAGTGGCAGCAATTTCCACCCCGCTGACAAATATGCCGTTAGCCTGTGAAAAAACCGTATAGAAGCTGTCTTTTCGCTCTGCCAGCATGATTTCCGACAGTCCCACGAACACGACCTTTCCTTTAAGGTCTATCTGTTGACCCTCAACCATTCCTTTACCGAGCTGCAAAGCCTGGTAAAACGGGATGGTGGCAACCGTTCGGGGCGGTCCATAGAAGTTGATATACCGCCGGTTGGGACCTGAGTATAATTTTATGAGAGATTTGAGCAATCGATATTTTTTCGCATCAGATGCATCGGTATTTGATTGATTGAGTGCCAGGATCATTTTATCCGCAAGCAATGGATCGTTTACAAAAATCTGCCTTGTGGTTCCGATTAGCCCCTTGACCCCCAGGGTATCAAGGGCAGCATCCCCTTTNNCCGGCATGGAAAAGAGCTGAAACCCAACTGTGGGCAGGGTAGGGGAGTCTCCTGCTCCGGTCTGAAATGGCCAGTAATTATTGACCTTGAACGGTATTCTGGGCAACGGAAAAGGTGCGGTGGCCACCGCGGCATTTGAAAAGAGCGGAATCGGTTTCACGATTTTCACAATGCTGTGAACTCCCGAAGGAGATCGGTCTTTGCCGGACAAAGGGATTTCCTTGGCCGTCATGGGCTCACAGAGCACGACATTACGGGCGTTTCTCAAGGACGCTGCGAAAAGATTATCGTCTTTTTCGACGCGCGGTTCTATGAAATGGACGTCAAATAGAACAACATCAACCCCTGCTTTTTTCAGGCTTTCGGTCACCCGTGCGTGCAGGGAGCGGGGCCATTTGTCGGGGTTGTCGGGTATGCCGAGTTTTTCCGA
>DNGT01000238.1 GCA_003486165.1 Desulfobacteraceae bacterium | reverse complement strand
AGATCATTTTAGGCATTTTAGGCATTTTATCGCTACATGTTTCGTCGATACTTCCCCCCCACATCATACAGCGCCTGGGTAATCTGGCCAAGGGTGCACACCTTAACGGTCTCCATCAGCGCTTCAAAGATGTTTTCCCCTGACAGAGCAACGCTCTGAAGACGTCGCAATGCATTATCAGCTTCTTTTTTGTTTCGTTTCTTGAATGCCGACAGACGTTTAAGCTGTGATTTCTTTTCACCGTCGGTGGCCCTGGACAACTCAATGTACTCGCTCAATTGTTCCAAATCGGCATCAGGATCTCGAAAGGTATTGACACCGATGATGGGCAACTCGCCGGTATGCTTTAAATTTTCATAATACATTGATTCCTCTTGAATCTTGCTTCTCTGATAACCGGTTTCCATGGCTCCCAGAACACCTCCACGTTCAGCAATCCTGTCGAATTCTGCAAGAACCGCTTCCTCCACCAACCGCGTCAACTCCTCGACAACGAAGCTGCCTTGATTCAAATTCTCATTTTTTGCAAGGCCCCATTCCCGGTTGATAATGAGCTGAATAGCCAAAGCACGCCGGACCGATTCATTGCTCGGCGTCGTAACAGCTTCATCAAAAGCATTGGTGTGTAAACTATTGCAGTTGTCATAAATTGCACAAAGTGCCTGAAGCGTTGTCCGGATGTCGTTAAGCTGGATGTCCTGGCTGTGCAGGGAGCGACCGGATGTCTGTATATGATATTTCAACATCTGAGACCGTGCGGACCCGCCGTATTTATTCTTCATGGCCATAGACCAAATACGTCTGGCCACTCTCCCGATAACCGTATATTCCGGATCCATGCCGTTGGAAAAGAAAAAGGACAAATTGGGTGCAAAGCTGTCGATGGACATCCCCCGGGATAGAT
This sequence comes from Desulfobacteraceae bacterium, assembly GCA_003486165.1. Taxonomy (GTDB): domain Bacteria; phylum Desulfobacterota; class Desulfobacteria; order Desulfobacterales; family UBA11574; genus UBA11574. The sequence goes on along the minus strand of DNGT01000238.1, from coordinate 8,607 downwards.
AATATTCGACATAGGTAAATCCGTTGGCCAGTGTAAGGGCCAGTTGAGTAATCGGATTGGCGCCGGCCTCGGCAATATGGTATCCTGAAATTGACACCGAATAAAAATTTCGGACGTTGTTTTCTATAAAATACTCCTGGATATCTCCCATCATTTTCAGCGCAAATTCAATGGAGAAAATACAGGTGTTTTGGCCTTGATCTTCTTTTAAAATATCCGCTTGAACCGTTCCGCGAACATCGGACAGAGCCTTGGATCGAATGCCATTGTATTCTCTCTTTGAAGGCTCTCTTTTTTCTCGGGCTCGAAACAAATCAACCTGTTGATCGACGGCGGTATTTAAAAACATGGCAAGTATGATGGGAGCAGGTCCGTTGATGGTCATTGAAACAGATGTGTTGGGCGCGCACAAATTAAACCCGTCATAAAGCACCTTCATATCGTCAAGGGTACATATACTGACTCCGGAAGTACCGACTTTGCCGTAGATATCCGGTCTTATGTCCGGATCGTAACCATATAATGTGACAGAATCAAATGCCGTGGACAGACGTTTGGCCTTGGCATCAGCAGATAAAAGCTTGAATCGTATGTTGGTCCTTGCAGGGTCTCCTTCCCCTGCAAACATACGTGTTGGATCTTCGTCAACTCGTCTTAACGGAAAAACACCGGAGGTAAAGGGAAAACGTCCGGGAATATTTTCTTCTCTCAACCAGGTGTAAATTTCTCCCGGGTCCTGATACTTTGGAAGTACAATCTTCGGAATTCTTGTATGCGCCAATGACGTTATGAAAAGTGGAACACTAACTTCCCGGTTCCGAACATGGTATGTAAGCTCATCTTTAGTGTAAGTCTTTTTGATATCTTCCCAGTCATTGAGCAGACGGGTCGTCTCGGAATGCAGTCTGTTTTCAACTTTTTCGATTTCCATCTTGAGCCGATTTAAAACCTGTGATGTATCGGCTATAAGCCTATCCCCGGCTACAGTCGTTGCGGTCTCCTTCAAATGCCAGATCTTTCGGACCGCATCTGCCTGCTCTTTGGTTTCTTGATGATATTTTCTAATTGTGGCTGCGATTTCAGCAAGGTAACGGGTTCGTTCCGGAGGAATTATAATTGTTTTGGATGTAGAGGTCTTTTTTTTGGGTCTGGTAAGACTCGAATCCAATACGATCCCTGTTCTTTCCGACAATGCATCGATAATCCCATGATACAAGGCCGTAACCCCATCGTCGTTAAATTTGGAAGCAATGGTTCCGTAAACAGGCATTTCTTCGGGGGATTTGTCCCATGCCTTTCGGTTACGCTGTACCTGTTTGCGCACATCACGCACCGCATCTTCAGCGCCTTGTTTTTCATATTTGTTCACGACAATAAGGTGGGCAAAATCGAGCATGTCTATTTTTTCAAGCTGGGTGGCAGCCCCGAATTCACTGGTCATCACATAGATCGATAAATCAACNNCTCCGCATATAAACCCTTGGATTTTCGATGGCATTCATACGTATTCTGTCACCTAAAAGCGCACCGCCGGTTTTGCGACGGGACGGATCGCTACTGATGACCGCCAGATGAATATGTTTAAGATCATTCAGAATTCTCAGAATAAGTTCATCTGTCAGGGATGATTTACCAGCCCCACCGGTTCCGGTAATACCGATAACCGGTGTTTTTCGTTTACCGATTTTTTTTCGGATTTGAGATCTGAGTGAGGCAAGGTGGCCGTTTTCCTGTGCTTTGGCCTGTTCAACGGCGGTAATCAGGTTCGCCACCATGAAGGTGTTGTCCGGTGACAGCGCTGAAAAGTCAAAATCGGTCTTGTTAACCGTAGAAAAATCCATCTGTTTTATCATGTGATGGATCATACCCTGCAGCCCCATTTTGGCACCGTCTTCAGGTGAATATATTTTAGTGACGCCGTATGATTCCAGCTCTTTTATCTCTTCAGGTATGATAACCCCGCCGCCGCCGCCGAAGACCCTGATATGCGGAACATTTCTTTCTTTCAAAAGGTCAATAATGTATTTAAAGAATTCCATATGACCGCCCTGATAACTCGACACCGCCACTCCTTGAACATCCTCTTGAATGGCAGCATCGACGATTTCATGGGCAGAGCGGTTGTGTCCCAAGTGAATGACCTCAACACCGGCATCCTGGAGTATGCGACGCATGATGTTTATGGATGCATCATGACCGTCAAAAAGGGATGTTGCGGTGACGACTCTGATGGGGTGTTTGGGATTGTAGATTTCAACTGTCATGGTCATTCATCCTCCTAAATCGATTTTGGATTGCTGGTCAGTTGTTATCCGTTATTTGATTATATTCTTATTGAGGATTCTACCTTGATATTCCAAGAATAAATTCGGTTTGGAGCTCGATATAATCTTCAATACTGTAATGTCGGGCAAGAAACCAGCGCCGAAACGTCCACATATGGCCCAAGACAGAAATGTTGTGTGCAACAAGTTCCATGGAGCGCTCACTTAAATGTGGTAATTCACCGGATGAAATCAAACGTTCGAGCACTTCCATGAAAATGCCGGTAATACGCACTTCATTCTCGAGCACCTTTTTACGCCATTGGGGTGGAAGAGATTGAGTTTCCTGATATATCAGCAGGATATGGTCGCTCATGCGGTTGCAGACTAAAAAATATTCNNCTCGGCATGGATGGCATCACAAACCAGATACAAAATATCCTCTTTGGAAGCGATATATTCATACAATGAGCCAATGGAAATACCTGCGGAACGGGCGATCTGCCGTGTTGTGGTCTTGTGAAACCCATGATTGATGAACAGCTGAACTGCAGCATCAACGATCTGGCGATGACGCTGTTCCACAAGTTCGGGATTTTTTATTTGAGTAGGAATTTCCTTTGTTGCATGCCTTTGTTCCATGACAACCCCAAAACGTTATTCGATAGATATTTGAAAGGTTGGAGTGTTTTTCTTTGTTCAAATCGGTCCATGGAGAATGCTTTTTTTCAAACGAAACTCCCCGACCCTCAAACATTTAACGCCGGACAGATATGACCGAGCGCTCGTTCATATTTGATATCATGTTCCCATCCTCACTGTCAAGATGTTTCCTCTGAAAAAAGAAACCCAACATCACAGAATATTCTTTATAAATCAATGATTAAGAAAGATATTGACAAATTTGTTTATGAAAGGTACACATAAATTTATCCTTGTGACCGAGCGCTCGTTCATAATTATAACAATTGAACTGAATACTTGGATAATTTTAACATTTTACCTAAATTGAGCGATTTTCGAAATCCCCTTTTAAAATTTGAAACTTTCAGTTTAGGTTTTCGCCTTTTGAAAACATTACCGCTTCAGGTANNTAAATCATGGGAAAAAACCTCGTATTGACCGAAAAGCAAGACATGATCGGCGTAATTACGCTGAACCGACCGGAAGCGATGAATACCTTTAACGTTCCCTTTGCCAGAGCATTGAATGATGCTCTTGGGGATATGGATCAGGATAACGAGGTCCGTGTCGTGGTGATCCGTGCGGCAGGCAAACATTTTTCAACCGGCATCTCCCTCCCGGAATTCCAGGGAAAAAACCCCAGAGAACTCAAGGAATTTTTGAATTTAATGGATGAATTTTATCACACCCTGCCCCGGATGAAAAAGCCGGTGATTGCATCGGTCAAAGGCGCTGCAGTGGCCAATGGTGCCGGTCTTGTGTTTGCCTGCGATCTGGCGGTGGCCGCCGAAAATGCCAGGTTTGGAACCACCGCCATTAACGTGGGATTAATCTGTTTAGGCCCGGCCGTACCCCTGGCGCGTCATGTCGGTCGAAAAAAAGCCCTCGAAATGATCCTCACCGGAGATATTATTTCAGCTCCTGAAGCCCAACAACTTGGTTTGATAAACAAAGTGGTACCTCCGGACGATCTCGAAGCCGAAACCATGAAGCTTGCCACAAAAATTGCTAAAAAAAGCCCCCTGGCGATCCAGACTGGAAAAACAGGTGTCTATGCTATGTCGGAAATTCCGTATCACCAAGCCGTTGACTATATGGATGAACTGTTCGCTTCCCTTTGCGGTACAGAGGACGCCATAGAAGGAATTAACGCTTTTATGGAAAAGCGGGAACCCGTCTGGAAGGGTTGTTAATGCTTCCACCCTATAACCTTTAACATATTCGTTATTATAAGATATCTTAAACAGGACACAAATAAATAGAGATCTCAGGAGAATGGCATTGGACTTCGATCTAACCAAAGAACAAGAAATGATCCGCAAAGAAGTTCGAAAATTTGCACAGAGTGAAATTGCACCGGTGGCTTTGGAACTCGATGAAAAAGAAGAGTTTTCCCCTGAACTCACACGGAAAATGGGTGAAATCGGTCTTTTCGGTATGTTCGTCTCAGAAGAATATGGTGGCCAGGACATGGACTATCTGTCCTACATCATTGCCGTCGAAGAGATCGCAAGGGTGGATGGATCTCAGGCAGCCACCGTTGCCGCCGGGAACTCGCTGGGAATCGGCCCCATATATTATTTTGGTACAAAGGAACAAAAGAAAAAGTATCTTCCAAAACTTTGTTCCGGTGAGGGATTGTGGGGCTTTGGCCTCACGGAGCCTACCGCCGGTTCCGATGCCGGCGGCAGCAAAACCACTGCCGTAAAGGATGGTAACAAATGGGTTCTCAACGGATCTAAAATTTTCATTACCAATGCGGCTTGCGAGTTAAGTCTGGGTATAACGGTTCAGGCGGTCACCGGCACCCGACCCAGCGGAAAACCGGAATATACGTGCTTTTTGGTTGAACACGGAACGCCGGGCTTTAAAGCCGTGTCCATGCATAAAAAGATGATGTGGCGAGCTTCAGACACCGCTGAGCTTTATTTTGATGATGTCAGAATTCCTGAAAACAATATTTTAGGATTGCCGGGAGACGGTTTCCACCAGATGCTCGCAACCCTTGACGGCGGCAGGCTTTCCATTGCTGCTATGGGCCTCGGGGGTTCACAAGGGGCTTACGAAGCCGCACTCAAATATGCCCAAAACAGAATTCAGTTCGGACAACCTATTTGTAAATTTCAGGCCGTGGCATTTAAACTGGCAGACTGCGCCCTCGAAATTGAATGCGCTCGCAATCTCTTATATAAAGCCTGCTGGCTGAAAGATCACCAAAGGCCATTTGAAAAAGAAGCGGCCATGGCCAAACTTTACTGTTCTGAACTTATGGGTCGAGTAGCGAACCATGCTGTCCAGATCCATGGTGGATATGGCTTGATGAAGGAATACAACGTGGAAAGATTTTACCGAGACCAGAAACTTCTCGACATCGGGGAAGGAACTTCCGAGGTTCAAAGAATTGTTATTTCGCGGTATATCGGATGTTAAGATTGATGATTGTTGATTGACGTTTCTTGATTGAAAATTGAGGGATTGATTGGCGATTTGAAACTTGAAATTTTGACGAACGAACAACACATAAGCAAATGAAAACGGGTAAAGGATAAAACCGATGGAAGACAAGGTTCTCTTGATGGAAGAACGCGATGGCATTGCGATTCTGACGCTAAACCGTGGCGAGGTAATGAATTCTTTTAATTTTGCATTGCTTCACGCCCTTAAGGAACAGATTGAAGCCCTTAAATTCAACGCTAATATCCGTGTGATCATCATCACCGGATCCGGACAAAAAGCCTTCTGTGCCGGAGCGGATTTAAAAGAAAGAACCACCTACAGTGAATCGCAAGTAAAAACGTTCATTTTTACCATCAGAAATCTTTTTACTTCCATTGAACACCTGAACAAGCCGGTGATTGCCGCCATAAACGGCGTCGCTCTAGGCGGTGGAACCGAACTTGCCCTTGCATGTGATATTCGAATCGCATCCATGAATGCTTTAATGGGCCTTACAGAAACCCGTCTTGCCATCATTCCCGGAGCGGGCGGCACCCAGAGACTTCCGAGGTTGATCGGGCGGGGAAAAGCTAAGGAACTCATCTTTACCGGACGTCGTGTAAATGCACAAGAAGCCTTGCGGATTGGACTTGTCAATCAAATATGCGAGCAGGAATCGCTTCTTGATGAATGTCTCAAAATGGCCGCTATGATATGTGAAGCCGGTCCGATTGCCATTGAGCAAGCCAAATATGCCATCAATTACGGCCTTGAAACCGATCTTCACACAGGCCTTGGCATTGAATCCAATGCTTACTGGGTCACCATCCCAACTGAGGATCGTCTGGAAGGCCTGGCTGCTTTTCAAGAAAAGCGAAAACCGGTATATAAAGGCAAATAGAGGAAAACCTATGACCAACGAAAATCGATCATTCTGGGAAAACGAAGAAAAAAAACTGGATGAACGGGTCTACCAGGCCATGTGGCCCGGTGGTGAAAAAGCTGTGGAAAGGCTGATAAAGCAGGGAAAACAGCCGGTCCGGGAACTTATCCGTAAACTCATCGATCCGGAAACCGAATTTTATGAACTCGGTGGTATCGCAGGGTTTGGAATGGATTACCCCGGGGTTATGGATGTTCCCTGTGGCGGTCTTGTAACGGGATTGGGAAAAATTCACGGCAACTGGACCATGATTTTTGCCAATGACAGCCGTGTGAAAGCCGGNNGCTTTCCTCCCCATGCAGGCCGAAGTTTTCCCTGACGATCAGCATTTTGGATCCATGTTTTATAATATGGCACGAATGTCGGCAATGGGGCTTAAGCAGATTACCATGAGCACCGGCGGCAATACGGCAGGAGGCGCCTACATCGTTTTTATGGCCTGTCAGTCGGTGATGATTGAAAAACTGGCTTACTCTTTTTTGGGCGGCCCTCCGCTGGTAAAAATGGCAACCGGCGAAGTTATCTCCGCTGAAGACCTGGGCGGGGCAAAAGTACATACTCAGATTTCAGGCGGAGCAGATTATTTTTGCACCAATCAGGATGAAGCCATTGACCGCGTTCGAGAAATTCTCATGCTGGAACCTTTCCAAAAACTTCATTTCCACCGTTATGCCGAAACACCGCCGCAAGTGTCCCAAGATTCCATTTACGAAATTCTGCCGGCTTCTGTTTATAAGGGAATCAATGTTCATTCATTTCTTGAGGCGATTGCTGATGACAGCCTCTTTTCCGAGTATAAAAAAAACTACGCTCCAGGCCGGGGAAATAATATCGTGACCGGCAAGATGCGCCTTAAAGGCATCACTGTGGGTGTCGTGGCGTCCAGCGGTGTAGGCATCATATTTTTTGAAGCAGCATGCAAAGCCACGGAATGGATTGTCCGGTGCTGTCAGGAGAAAATTCCCCTGCTTTTTGTCCAGAGCTCTCCGGGATACATGGTGGGATCGGAATCAGAACATATGGGGATCGGAAAATACGGCGCAGACATGGTAAGGGCGGTTTCATGTGCCCAGGTGCCCCGCATTCAGCTCGTCATCGGACCGGACAACGGGGCAGCCAATTATGGAATGTGCGGCAGGGCGTACAAACCCCATTTTCTATTTTCAACCATGCGGGCAAGAACGTCTGTCATGAGCGGAAGAAGTGCTGCCGGGGTCCTGCTTTCCATTGAAGAGCAAAAACGAGCCAAACAGAATCATCCGATGACCGAATCGGAAAAAGAAGATTTCAACCAAAAGATGATCAAAAAATATGACGAAGAAGCACATCCGTTCTACTGCGGCGCTCGCCTGTTGAATGACAGGGTTCTAAAATTTTCTGAAATTCGAAACTGGCTTGCCATGGCATTTGAGGTCAGTCTGTTGAAACCCATCGGTGAGCCTTCTTTTGGAAATTTTCGGTTTTGATGTTGATGGAAAAATATATATATTAACAAGTTAGCCCTTTGAAGCAAATCGGTCTCAAAGGAGCTTCGGGGTATAATTAAATTTTTAGATGAAAGCTGTCTGAGTGAATTAGGGATNNTACAATATCCAAAAAAAGTTGTTTTAGGAGATATAACCGTAAGAGACGGTTTCCAGCATGAAGAAAAATTTATTCCAACCGATGCAAAACTATGGTTGGCTGAAGAGCTTATTCTCGCAGGATTCAAACGCATTGAGGTCACCAATTTTGGCAACCCAAAGGTGATGCCTCAGTTTAAAGATGCCGATGAGCTTTCAAAGCGCCTTAATGGCAGCAAGAAAGTGGGTCATTTATTAAAAGAGGTGGAAATCACCGCCATAACCATTCGGGAAAGGGCGGTGGAACGGACCATCCAAGCGCGCAAAGAAGGCTATGGGCCGGACAGGATTCTGTTTATGGTCTCCACCAGTGAATCCCACCACAGAACCAANNATGGGGATGTCCCATTGAAGGTCCTACGGAGTTGAAAAAAGCCATTGAATTCACGCAGCGATGGCTGGACATCGGGGCGGATGACATTGAACATGCTGATCATGACGGATCTGCGCCACCGAACAAAGTGTATGAGTATTATTCCATGATTCTTGACGCCATCCCGGACCCGTCAAAACATGTGGCCCACTTTCATGTGACCCGAGGCTGGGGCCTTGCCAATGTGCTGGCTGCGCTTCAAGCCGGAATAACACATTTCGAATCGACCATTGGTGGAACCGGCGGCCAGCCTGCCAACTTTATGGACGGCGTTCCGGTTCCCGG
>DNGT01000276.1 GCA_003486165.1 Desulfobacteraceae bacterium | reverse complement strand
ATATTCAGCCCAATCTGTTCCCCAGACATATGCAAATGACATTTTGATTGCCCAGGGCGCACAGACGGAAGAGCTTTTTATGCTGTCTCTGGATAAAATGGAACAACAGACGGTTTTCATACCCGAAAGTGATGCAAAGGAAGTTGAAACAGATCTGGTGATCGTGGGAGGTGGCCCGGCGGGACTGACAGCCGGAATTTACTCAGCAAGAAGCGGTCTTAAAACGGNNGGAGCCACCCACAGACATCTTCGGGTTCCTGGAGAATCTCGTTTGTCGGGACATGGCGTCAGTTATTGCAGTACCTGTGACGGCCCGCTTTTTAAGGGGAAAAAAGTCATCATTGTCGGCGGCGGCAACAGTGCCGCTACAGAAGCACTTCATTTACATCATATCGGTGTGGATGCCACCCTGGTTCACAGGAGAGACAACTTGAAAGCTCAGGATTTTTTGGTTAAAAACCTGATACAAAACAATATTCCGATTCTTTTTAATACTGAAGTCAAGGAAATCAGGGGAAAACATACCGTAGAAGAAGTCCTGCTTTACAACAATATTACCAAAGAATCTTATCCTCGATCCGTTAAAGGCGTCTTTATTGCCATTGGGTATGATCCTGCTATCGAGCTGGCCCAAAAAATTGGGATCGAGCTTACCGATGAAGGGTTTATAAAGCACAATAATTACAGGACAAATATCCCGGGAATTTATACGGCCGGAGATGTGTCGGGTGGATACAAGCAAATCGTAACNNATGAAAAATAAAATTGTAAAAGATTTAATGATCCCCATATCAGAATATGAGACTATTTCCATTGAATCCAACTTATATGAAGCCGCCCTTGCCCTTGACAAAGCTCAAAAAGCTTATGAACAGGGAACGTATCCCCATAGAATCCTTCTTATAGCTGATGAAAACGGAGAAATTGTCGGCAAGATTAGCCAGTTGGATGTTCTCAGAGCATTGGAACCCAAAGGCCAACAGATTTCTGATTCCAAAACCCTAACCAGATTTGGAGTCAGTTCTTCGTATTTAAAACCGATGCTGAGTCAATGCGCATTTTGGGACAAACCTTTAATTGATATCTGTAGAAGTGCGAGCCGGCTTAAAGTCAAAATATTGGTCTGCGCTCCAGCCGAAGGAGAGTATGTTCCGGAAGACGCTTCCTTGAGTGAAGCCATACATCAGTTATCTCTGGAGCATCATCAGTCTTTACTGGTAACCCGGGGCAAAAAAATTGTGGGGATTCTAAGACAAACAGATATGTTCAAAGAGGTTGTGCAAACACTTGCCGTTTGTGAGCTCTAACCTATTCGGTATAACTGTCCGGTACGTATCTTCTGAATGCGCCCTGAAAGTGGAAATTTTTGGAATAATCTATGGCAGGAGATGTTGAATTTAAGATTAAAAACGGTCATTTTAACGCAAAACAATTTATCTTTCTTTTTGCCGGTATATTGTTCTTTGCTCTGGTTTATTTTGCACCGCCGTGGTCAGACGCCATCGATCCGGTCGGAAAACATTTTGTATTGAGCAGAGAGGGAAAAGGTGCTCTGGCGATATCTCTGTTTGCCACAATCTGGTGGGTTTTTGAAGTCGTACCCGTCGGCGTTACCAGCCTTGCCATCGGCGTCCTTCAGGTCTATTTTCTTATCCGTCCGGCCAGGGCAGCTTTCACGGACTTTATGGATCCATCGGTCATGTTTATCTTGGCTTCCATTGTCATCGGCATGGTTTTTACAAAAACAGGACTCACCAAACGGATGGCTTATAAAATGCTGGTAATCGTCGGCGAAAAAACCAGCATGATTTATCTCGGCTGTTTTGTATTGATCGCTGCTTTNNTAACGCTATTGGGAGCTGCACGGGGTGCGGTTGCCATAGGTTTTTATAATGACATCGTTGGCCAGGATGTCACATTTTTCCAATTAAGTTATTACATGCTCCCAATAGGGTGGTTGATGGTTTTTTTATTGTGGATATTTTTTATGATTTTCTTCAAACCCGAAAAAAGCGCTATTCCAGGGTTAAGAGAAAGGGCCGTTCAGCTCAATGAAAAGCTGGGACCGGTTTCCAGAAAAGAAATAATCGCAATGGTTATTGTCTTGGCCTGTATTCTGGCAATGTCTCTGAGTTCCGTTTTTCCGACTATTAAGATTCTCAATAAAACAGCCATTATCTTAACATCAACGATTCTTTTTTTTCTTAGCGGCATACTGGATATCGATGATCTTGAAGAAATACCATGGAACATCATCCTGCTCTTTGCAGGTGCCATGAGCATGGGGTTTTGCCTCTGGCAAACAGGTGCGGCCAAGTGGCTAGCGGTAAAATGGCTGATGATATTCCATAATTCAAGCAGTTTTTTCTTTATTATTGGTATTGCATTTTTCGTTATGATCATGACCAATTTTTTAATGAACGTAGCGGCCATCGCGATCTCCCTGCCGGTTGCGTTGGTGCTTGCTTCTTATCTAAACGTAGCACCGGATGTCATCCTCTTTACATCTTTGGTCATGGCAGGAATGCCGTTTCTGTTGCTTGTCGGCGCCGCTCCAAATGCCATCGCTTATGAATCCAGACAGTTTACACCCGCTGAATTCTTTCTATACGGAATACCGGCCAGTATTTTGTTGATCGCAGTGATCGCTTTTGCAGTTTACGTTCTGTGGCCGATCATGGGCATGCCGATCCATTGATGAATCGACTTGAACCATCGCCCATATGATGGTCTCAACATAATAATATCATTTAAAATCATTTACATCATTTGCCAGCTGTAGGGGATGATAATCAAGGAGGAGATTATGGGTAATATTGTTCACACATCACATATTACGATCACGAGAGAAATGGGGCCTACCCGGAAAGCCATAATCAAAGGTTTTGCTGAACCGGTTTATTACGGAGTCCACGGCGGGATCAAAAATTTCTATAAAGTTGAACCGGAAAAAGAACATGCGGCAACGTTGGATCACATTGTCGGTGCTGTGGGCGGCTGAATGATGGGCACATTGGCCGCGGTGCTGGCCGGCAAAAAGATCCGGACCTTTCGAGATTTGTTTAAAGCCATCGTTACCGGCGACATCGAAGACGTCGACGGTGTTTTGAAAATTACGCGAATTAATGTCAGTTACTGGCTTAAATTGCCACAGGAAAAGAGGGCAGAGGCAAAAGATGCACTGGAAGCCTATTTGACCTTGTGTCCCGGAGCTCAAAGCGTCATCGGTTGTATTGATATCAACCATGAACTGACCATGGAAGACTTAATTGAATAAAAAGGAGGAATTGTATGAGTCAAACCGAAAAAAATTTACAGGAAGCATTTGCCGGNNCAGGTTGCCAATCTTTTCAGGGCGGCTGCAGAGGCTGAAACGGTCCATGCCCATGCACATCTTAGGGTTCTAAAAGGAGTAAAATCAACCGCTGAAAACCTCAAAGAAGCCATTGCCGGTGAAACCCATGAGTTCAAAAGTATGTATCCGGCCATGATCGACGCAGCAAAAGCAAAAGGAGAAAAAGCAGCCGAAAGAAGCTTTACCTTTGCCAATGAAGTTGAAAAAATCCATGCCGATCTTTATCAGAAGGCTCTGGACAGTCTCGATAATCCTGAAGCCGTGGAATGCTATTATGTCTGCTCTGTGTGTGGTTATACCTGTGAAAATGAACCTCCGGGAACATGCCCGGTTTGCAACGCCAACATCAAGGCTTTTTCCAGGGTGGATTAAACAAGAGCACAAACATTCAAAAGATTAAAAAGGAGGTCGAAAATGGCAAAAGTACTTATCGCGTATTACAGCAGAATGGGAAATACGGAGAAAATGGCGGAATACATCGCAGAGGGTATCCGCCTTGCCGGAAACAGTGCGGAGCTGAAAAAGATCTCTGAAATAAAAGATGAAAAAGATTTGGGAGGATACGACGGTTTTATCTTCGGGTGTCCCACGTATCATAGGGATATCACGGCAGGCATGAAAACATTTCTTTTCCTGGCAGAAAAAGCCAATCTGGTGGGCAAGATGGGAGGCGCATTCGGGTCATATACCCATAGCGGGGAATCTGCTGAAATGATATATGATACCATGCTTTACGTATTCAAAATGGATATGGTTGACCTGGGTGCATTAAATCTAAAAGAACAGGCCTTGAAAACGGATGAAGGAACGCGTGCCTGCCAGGATTACGGAAAAGCCATTGGTCAGAAGTTTGCTTAACCCAACGACTTGATTTTTTAAAAAAGGAGATAAAAATGAAGGTAAAAGTCACTGAAAATTGCATGGGAGATCGACGTTGTAACGACCTGTGTCCTGAAGTTTTCGAATACGATGAAGACGAACTAAAGTCTATGGTTAAGGTGGATAAAGTCCCCGCACAATACGAGGCGCTTGTTAGGCAGGCTGCAGATGAATGCGGCGCCGATGCCATTATCATAGAAGATGATTGATGACATCTAAACGGGGTCAGGGTTACACGGTATAAATCCGGCCCCGCAGCTTTTTATCCTGCGAATACATTAGATTTGACATGCCACAGTGTGGAGTTATATTAAGATCAATAGCATGCTAAATCGTATCCTGCAATATCAACAGTCACCTATACGACTTTAGGAGGCACATCATGAAAGAGATATCGATTCTTGTCGGCGGTAAAGCGGGTGATGGNNCATTGTAGCCTTAAATCAGGATGCGGTTAACAATCATAAACATCGACTCAATACCGGCGGAATCATCCTCTATGATTCCAACAAAGCGGATGCCGAAGGCTTGGGAATCGACTTTATGGACATTGTCAAAAAGTTCGACGGAAAGCCGATTATGAGAAATACCGCAGCCATCGGAGCACTGGCCGGCGTATTAAATATCGAATGGTCTGTTTTGGAAATGGTCATCAAGGATGCCGTAGGGCATGAAATCGATCTGAATCTCAAAATCGCCCGGAATGCTTACGACCGGATTGAAAGCCCTTCCAAATCTGTGTCAAAACTGGATCAAAAACCCCTTCCACTGGTCTCCGGCAATGAAGCCATCGCCCTTGGGGCCGTCAAGGCCGGTCTGAACATGTACATCGCCTATCCTATGACTCCTGCATCGGCCATTCTCCATTATCTGGCAGCCCAAGAAAACGAATTAGGAGTGGTTACGGTACACCCTGAAAGTGAGATTGGTGTTGCACTCATGGCACTGGGAGCCGCCTATGCCGGCGCAAGAGCCATGGTCGGAACCTCCGGCGGAGGGTTTGCATTGATGACAGAAGCATTGAGCCTGGCCGGACAGGGTGAACTTCCCATGGTCATCGTGGAAGCTCAAAGGCCTGGTCCGAGTACCGGTGTTCCCACATACACCATGCAAGGGGATCTTGCCTTTGTTGTCCATGCCGGACATGGGGATATTTTAAGGGTGGTGCTGGCACCCGGTGATGCTGAGGAGGCATTTTATACCGCAGGACTGGCCATGAACCTTGCATGGAAATTTCAGATTCCGGCTTTTGTGCTGTCCGACAAGCATTTGAGCGAAAGTATATTCAGCTTTGAGGCCGATCTGGATAAGGTTAAACCGGAAAAGCCACTTCTATGGAACAACCAGGGAGAATACAAAAGATATCTGGATACTCAAAACGGCATATCACCGTTGGCCTTTCCGGGAAATCCGTCAGCCATCGTTAAAGCCACATCCTATGAACATGATGAGAACGGCATTACCACTGAGGAACCAGAGGCAATTTCCCGGATGCAACGAAAACGGCTGCGCAAAAGAAAAACCCTNNACCAAAGGGGCATGTATAGAAGTGGCCGAAGCCCTGGACCTTAAAGTGGTTCAACCCCTGATATTGGAACCTTTACCGGTAAATGCGTTAAAAAAAGCCCTATCCGGCGCCGATAAAATCATAGACGTGGAAGTCAATGCCACCGGACAACTGGCAAAACTTATATCCGGTCACGGTATTTGCATTGACGATATGATTTTACGTTTTGACGCACGTCCATTTACCGTGGATGTTTTACTCGACAATGTAAAGGAGGTGCTTTCATGACAACCATTAAAGAATTGGATACCTATGCCCAGAATACCTGGTGTCCCGGTTGCGGCAATTTCGGCATCTTAACCTCCATCAAGAAAGCTTTGGCAGACCTTGAAGAAGATGGGCTCGATCTCAATAAAGTAGCTATCGTCTCTGGAATCGGATGTCATGCTAAAATTGCGGATTATATCAACGTCAACAGCTTTTATTCGATTCATGGCCGGGTTCCTCCGCCCATGACCGGAATCAAGCTGGCCAATCCGGATTTGACGGTAATCGGCCACGCCGGTGACGGAGATGCATATGGTGAAGGCATCGAACATCTCATTTTCAGTGCCAAGCGAAATACAGACATGACGTTCATTGTTCACAACAACAGGGTTTACGGACTTACAACCGGTCAGTTTACACCCACCAGTCCTCCTGATTTTAAAGGGCGGTCGACCCCGAAGGGCAGTCCTGAAGGACCGTTGAATCCCATTGAGCTCATGCTATCTGCAGGCGCCACTTTTGTCGCCAGAGGGTATACGAAAAATATGAAACATCTTCAGTCTTTGATTAAAACTGCAGTCAACCATAAAGGGTTTTCCTTTATTGACGTTCTCCAACCTTGNNAAACTTTTGGCAGGAAGGATTCCTGTTCAATTAACACCAGGGGATATCCGGCCGATCCTCGAAAAACATATATAATGGAGCGTTAGAATAAGGAGTATAAAACCAATGAGAGAAAAAGTTGAAAAAGCGTTAAATGATGTCAGACCATCTCTTCAGGCAGATGGTGGAGATGTGGAGCTTGTTGATGTGGAAAATAATATTGTCAAGGTGAGATTAAAGGGCGCCTGCGCCGGTTGTCCCATGTCCCAGATGACACTCAAGCAGGGTATTGAACGGTATATTAAGAAGCTAATCCCGGAAATCATCAGCGTTGAGTCCGTGTAGCCTCTTGACAATGCCAGAACATAGAATATATGGAAGGTTGTTTGTGCTTAAGATCAAAACGTTTACAAGTCTGTTAAAGATTTTTCATGCAAAACTTGAAAAAATTAATTTTAAGAAAAGCATCGACACAACGAATTGATGGGGTAAAAGGAGGGTTTCATGGCAGTCATTACCATTAGCAAAGAATTTGGTACTGAAGGTGAAAAGGTCGCATCGCTGGTAGCTGAAAAACTCGGTTACGAATACATCGGTAAAAAGTTAGTCGCTGATATTGCTAAAGAACTCCATATATCTGAAAGTGAAGCGGAAACGTTTCACAAAACTTCTCAGTCACGAATTCTTCGTTTTGTCGATCGCTATACATGTTCTATTGTCCAGAAGGTGGTTGACCGTGAACACGG
>DNGT01000141.1 GCA_003486165.1 Desulfobacteraceae bacterium | reverse complement strand
GTTGTGATAATGGGATTTCCCAAAGCTTGAACCAGAGAAAGACAGATCCGATTGTCCGGCACGCGAATACCAGCTGTTTTTCGATTGGTTAGCATGATTTTTGGAACCAGCTTCGAACCCTCCAGGACAAACGTGTAAGGGCCCGGCAGAAGCCGTTTCATTGTTTTATAGGCATAATTTGAAACTTTTGCGTAATCGCTGATATTTTTTAGGTCCGAACAGATAAAGCTAAAAGGCTTGATTTTTTTTCGTTGTTTTAACTGGTAAATCTTTTCTATGGACTTTTTGTTCATAATATCACAGCCGATTCCGTAATATGTATCGGTTGGATAGGCGATGATACCGCCTCTTTGAAGTACATCAACCACTTTTGATAGGAGTCGTTCCTGGGGATTTATGGGATTTATTTTAAAAATCACGGCAATCCTTTTGAAAACATTACCTGAAACCGATTTGTGTCAAAGGCCTAAACTATTATCATAAAATATGGATAGATATATTTATTACAGGCACTGGTGTGATGTCAAGAAAGCGAAGCGGTGTTTTTTGTCAATAAATATATTGTTTAATAAAAAACACGTAATTTCAAATATTTAAAATAGACAGCACCGCCTGTCCTAATAAAGATTGCAAAAGATAAATCTATTTGTTATGCGATACTATCTTAGTATTTTACTCAGGTTTTGTGTCCGAATATTGCTGAAAAGCCTTATTTGAAATAACGACTGATGGAGGACCCCATGACAAAAATACCGCTAGAAACGGCGTTTTCTTTTGATGATGTTTTATTGCTCCCTGGCTACTCAGATGTTTTGCCGCGAGATGTCGACACCCGCTCTCCTTTAACAAAAAATATTGTATTGAGCATTCCTCTTGTTAGTGCAGCTATGGATACCGTAACCGAATCAAGAACTTCTATCAGCATGGCCCGCGAAGGCGGAATCGGTTTTATCCATCGAAATCTGAGTATNNACCATTCATCCGGATCAGCTCGTCCATGAAGTGTTACACCTGATGAATAAATATCGCATTTCAGGGGTTCCGGTGACCAAGGGAGACAAGTTGGTAGGTATTGTGACGAACAGAGACCTGCGATTTGAGACAAATCTCAATAAAAAGATTTCCGAGGTCATGACAAAGGAAAATCTTGTTACGGTTTCAGAAGGGATTACTCTGGAAGATTCAAAAAGTCTGTTGCATGAACACAGAATCGAAAAGCTCCTGGTGGTTGACAACAGAAATCGTCTGATCGGTATGATAACGATAAAAGATATTGAAAAAGTGAAAAAATATCCAAATGCTTGTAAGGATAAGCTGGGAAGACTCAGGGTAGGGGCTGCCGTGGGGGTGGGGCCGGATATGGAAGAACGCGCGGAGGCACTTCTGCGAGCGGGTGCCGATGTTATTCTCATCGATACCTCCCATGGACATTCTAAAAATGTGATCGAGGCTGTCAAAACATTAAAAAGCAATTTCAAAAATATCGAACTGATTGCAGGGAATGTGGGTTCGGAGGAAGGTGCTGAAGCGCTGGTTAAAGCAGGTGTGGATGGTGTCAAAATCGGCATTGGACCCGGATCAATTTGCACGACTCGTATTGTAGCAGGTGTCGGCGTTCCGCAGATTACAGCGATCATGAACTGCACCGAGGTATCCAAGAAAACGGGCATACCTTTGATTGCAGACGGTGGCATAAAATTTTCTGGGGATGTGACAAAAGCCCTTGGCGCAGGTGCCCACGTGGTAATGATCGGAGGGCTTTTTGCCGGAACTGAAGAGAGTCCGGGAGAGCTTGTTATTTATCAAGGCCGCAGTTACAAATCCTATCGGGGTATGGGATCCATAGAAGCCATGCAGAAAGGGAGCAAAGACAGATATTACCAGGATGAAGATCCCCATGGCGACAAAATGGTCCCGGAAGGTATCGTCGGCCGGGTACCTTACAGGGGAAAACTGGCAGACAATATTTTTCAGCTCATCGGCGGCTTAAAGGCGGGTATGGGATATGTGGGATGCCGAACCCTGGATGAGCTCAGAGAAAAGGCTCGCTTTATAAAAATAAGCGCATCAGGTTTGCGTGAAAGCCATGTTCACGATGTGATCATAACCAAAGAGGCACCAAACTATCGTCTTGACTAGCCCGAATATTTCATGAAAATTTTCGAGAGACCCTTTATTAGTATTGATCGCCTCACGTAGGATTAAATTTTTCCTGAAAGAACTCGTGGATAACGGCTCGTAATGAAAAAACCGNNCACTCAAACAGCTTCCAGTAAAAAATTAATCACACCCGAGGCGGCGCCATCAGCATTGGTTTGTTTCAAAAACCTAAACAGTTACGGATTCACCTTATTCATAACAATACATACTCATAAAATGACTCAAGCATCATCCCACTTTGTTCATCTTCATGTCCATACCCAATACAGTCTTTTAGATGGTGCTATCCGGATCGATCCCTTGTTAAAGCGAGTCGCCGATTTTGACATGGACACTGTGGCGATTACCGATCACGGTACCATGTTCGGAGCGTTTACCTTTTATGAAAAGGCCAAAAAAGCCGGAATAAAACCGATTATCGGCTGCGAATGTTATCTGGCGCCGAGACGTCATACCGACAAAACTCCCCTTGATAAAAGTGGACTTTCACATATCATTCTTTTGGCGAAAAATCAGGAAGGATATCGAAATCTATGCAAACTGGCGACCATAGCCCAGCTTCATGGATTTTATTATAAACCCCGCATCGACAAAGAACTTCTAAAACACCACAGCAAAGGGCTTATCGGCCTGTCAGCATGTCTTCACGGTGAAGTTCCAAGGCTGATTCAGGAAGGTCGGATGGATAAAGCCGAAGAAGCCGCACGTGATTACCTTAATATTTTTGGTGACGGAAATTTTTTTCTGGAAGTTCAAAACAACGGTATCGATGTTCAGGAGGCGGTAAACCGAGCACTGCTGGATATGAGTCAAAGACTTTCCATTCCGCTGGTTGCTTCGAACGATTGTCATTATCTCGACAAAGAAGATGTCCGTGCCCACGATGTTCTGTTGTGCGTTCAGACCGGAAAGACGGTTCATGATGCGGATCGACTCAAATTCAGAACCGATCAGCTCTATCTAAAATCCAAAGCAGAGATGTATGACGCTTTTAGGGATTATCCAGGGGCACTCGAGAACTCCGTGGATATCGCAAGGCGCTGCAACCTGAAATTCGACGTTAAATCCTATCACTTTCCGAAATTTGATGTGTCATCAGACCATGATGCAGACGAGATTTTTGAGAAAAAGGTCAGGGATGGATTTAAAGCCGTCATGGAGAACGTAAAGAAGAAAAACCCCAATGCCGATGAGAAGCTTTATAATGATCGAATTGAAAATGAAATCGATGTCATTAAAAGCATGGGATTTTCAGGTTATTTTTTGATTGTGGCCGATTTTATTCGCTACGCCAAAAGCAACGGCATTCCTGTTGGGCCTGGAAGAGGGTCGGCTGCCGGAAGTCTTGTGGCATATTCTCTTGGAATTACCGATCTGGATCCCATCGAGCACGGTCTTATTTTTGAACGCTTTCTCAATCCTGCCCGCAAAAGCATGCCGGACATTGACGTCGACTTTTGTATCAACGGCAGAGAGGATGTCTTTAAATATGTGGTTGAAAAATACGGCGGCGGGGATTTTGTCGCCCAGATCATCACATTCGGGAAACTGAAAACCCGGGCGGTTATTCGTGATGTCGGTCGTGCTTTGGATATACCCCTTAATGAAGTGGATGCCATCGCTAAAATGGTGCCCGATGTGTTGAACATCGGTCTTGATGATGCCCTTGAACAGGAGCCCCGGCTCAAAGATCTGGCAAAAAAGAAGCCTGAGGTTGCCGATCTTATTAGTGTTTGCCGCGTATTGGAAGGGCTTCCAAGACATGCTTCGACGCATGCTGCAGGCGTTGTCATTGCAGACAAACCCCTGGTGGAATATATGCCCCTTTATAAGGGTAAAAAAGGGGAAGTCGTTACCCAGTTCGACATGAAATGTGTTGAAAAGATCGGCCTTGTCAAGTTTGATTTCTTGGGTCTTCGTAATTTAACGGTGATTGCAAACACCCTGAACCTTATCACAGCCCAAAGAGGGACACCACCGGATCTTTCAAACCTCGATTTTAACGATACCGACACGTATCACCTGCTTGCTTCAGGTGAAACAACAGGCGTATTTCAGTTGGAAAGTTCAGGCATGAAAGATTTGTTGATGAGATTGAAACCGGAAACCTTTGATGATGTCATCGCACTGGTTGCGTTATACCGACCAGGCCCCTTAGACAGCGGAATGGTTGATGATTTTGTTGAAAGAAAACACGGAAAAAAAACAGTGGAATACATTGTTCCCCAGCTTGAACCGATTTTGAAAGAGACATACGGGGTCATCGTATATCAGGAACAGGTGATGAAAATTGCCGGTGACCTGGCCAATTATTCCATGGCCGAGGCCGATGATCTTAGAAAGGCGATGGGGAAAAAAATTCCCGAAATTATGGCCATGCATCGGGAACGTTTCATGGAAGGGGCTTTAGAAAACGGCATTCCATCCGACAAGGCCGGGAAGATATTTTATCTCATGGAAAAGTTCGGAGGATATGGATTCAACAAATCCCATAGTGCGGCCTATGCGTTAATCGCATATCAGACCGCTTTTTTAAAAACGCATTTCCCGGTAGAGTTTATGGCCTCATTACTGACCAGTGAAATGCAATCGACAGACGGTGTTGTCAAATATATCGCTGAATGCCGCAGCTACGGTATTGAAGTATTGCCTCCGGACATCAATGAAAGCGGGAAGGAATTTACCGTCGCCGGTTCAAAGATAAGGTTCGGACTGGTCGCCGTGAAGAACGTTGGAGAAAGTGCCATTGATTCTATTATTGAGGCCCGGCATGATGGGGAATTCTCGTCTTTGTTTGATTTCTGTGAGCGGGTCGACCTCAAAAAAGTTAACAAACGTGTTGTGGAAAGCCTTATTAAATGTGGCGCATTTGATACCACGGGAAATTATCGTTCGCAAATGATGTCATCTCTTGAGAACTGCATCGATTACGGACAGCGTGTTCAAAGGGAGAGGACGGATCCTCAAATGGGGTTGTTCAATTTCACTGAAGAACAAAAATCTATTAACTTGCCGTCCATGCCTGAAATGGGTGAGTGGGATGAAAAAGAGCTTTTAACCCTTGAAAAAGAATCNNACTAAAAGAACAAAATGACGGTGATGCCATTCGGATCGGCGGTATGGTCAGAAACACCAAAATCATAAAGACCAAAAAGGGCGATTTAATGGCTTTTGTTACACTTGAGGATTTGCATGGTGCGGTTGAAATTACCATCTTTTCATCGCTTTATTCAAAAGTGTATGACCTTTTGACAGATGATAGGGCCATCCTGGTTCAAGGACACCTTCAAAAGGAAGAAAACTCAATAAAACTATTGGCTGAAAACGTTATTTCCATGGATAAAGCCGAGGAGACCTGGACCACAAGCATCCATTTTAATCTTGATATCACCCACACCGATAAAGCGTTACTTGAAAAGCTGAATACCGTGCTCAAAAGACATCCAGGTTCCTGCAAAGCTTACATTCACTTGCTGAACCCTGAAAAAACGGAGACGATTATTGCCCTGTCCGACACGATAAAATTAAAAGCCGGCCCATCATTAATCCGTGAGGTGAACCGGCTAGTGGGATACAATGCTGCTGAAACGGTTTGTGGTCCGGTTGAGTCTTCTTCAACGTTCAATGGATATAATGGGAAGAGACGTCGAAAAAGATAAGCACTCAAGTTTGATGGTTTTGTAAAAAGTCAATTTTTGTTCGCTCAGTGACCATTTCGGGGCGTTTCAAGCTGTGCTGATAAATTTCAAAAACTCGTCGCAAGCTCCTCAAACAGCTTGAAATTTTTAACGCATCACNNTTGGGCCCCAGGGTGGAGTCACTTGAAAAGGAAATAGCCGACTATTGTTTTTCAAAGCATGCCGTCGGTGTGTCATCCGGGACAGATGCCCTTTTGATTTCTTTGATGGCAATGGATATCGGTTATCAGCACACGGTGATCACCACGCCGTATACCTTTTTCGCCAC
>DNGT01000466.1 GCA_003486165.1 Desulfobacteraceae bacterium | reverse complement strand
TTTTTCCATGGCCAAAGCCATGGAGTCTGCTGCTGCCGAAGAGATTAAAGGGATGCAAAAGTATATGGCGGTAATCGATACCATGATTACCGTAGCACCGCTGCTGGGTATCTTCGGCACCGTCATCGGGATTATTCTGTCTTTTGAAATGCTGGGTGCGGCAGGAATCGAACACCCTCAAGCTGTAACAGCAGGAATTGCTCAGGCCCTTATTACCACGGCAGCTGGGCTCGGGATTGCAATCTTATCTGTCTTTCCGTTCAATTATTTTAATTCCAGAATTGAAAAAGCAGCGCTTGATATCGAAAAGTATGCCACCAGCCTCGAAATCGTTTATGAAAAACTGTCCAACGGCGGAGAACACGAAGGGGTCAAAAATGAAGATTAACTTTCATACGAGAAAGAAAGTTCGAATTGAAATGCTCCCTCTGATCGACATTGTATTTCTGCTCCTCGTGTTTTTTATCTATGCCATGCTTTCCATGGCAGTGCATCGCGGGCTGCCGGTCTTGCTTCCGACATCTTCATCCGCTAANNTAAAGAAATCGGCATCCTGCTTTTTGCTGATCGCAGTCTTGAATACCAAAATCTTTTTCGGGTTTTGGATCAGATCAAGACCGCGGGCATTCATCGAATTTCACTCCAGGCGGAAGTTGAGCAGCATTCATGAAACAAATACTGACAGCCGGAGTAATCGCCTTGGGAATTCACGGCCTTCTTCTATGCCTGAATTTCAAATGGTCCGAAAGTCTGTCTCTTGAAAGACCGAAATCCCGAGTTTTGAATATGACGTTGACATCCTTACCCATGAAGACAACGCCCAAGTCCGACTTCCAACTGCCAAAACCCGACTTAAAAGAACCGCCCGTCGAAAAAAAGAAAGTGACTCCACCTGAACGGAAACGTGTTGTAAAACCCCCACCTCAAAAAAAGGTTCAAATCCCTTTTAAAACCAATAACAAAAACGTTACAAGAAAAACACCGAAAAAATCTGAACAAACCCTTGAAACCACCGAAACCAGATTTGAACCCGAACANNGCCCATATATCGATCGAACCCTCCTCCCACATATCCCAGAATTGCCAGGATTAGAGGATATCAGGGTGACGTCATGCTGGATGTTCTTGTGAATAAGAACGGGACGGTCGGGGATTTAAAAGTGATCAAATCGAGTGGATATCCACTTTTGGACAGAGCGGCAAAATCATCGGTAAAACACTGGTTGTTTGAACCCGGCATGGTCGGAAAAGAAAAAGTAAAAATGTGGGTCAGGGTGCCGATCCGTTTTGAATTAAAATAAAATTAATGGGAACTAAATTATCCATGAAAAAAGCAGCGTGTCTGGCGATACTGGGGACAGGTTCCGAAGTGGGAAAGAGTATCGTTACAACGGCCCTGTGTCGCATTTTTGTGAACAGAGGGCTACGGGTCGCGCCGTTTAAAGCACAAAACATGTCCAACAATTCAGGAGTAACTCCGGAAGGCCTCGAAATGGGGCGCGCCCAGATCGTTCAGGCCGAAGCCGCAAAAATTCCGCCTCATGTGGATATGAACCCGATCCTTTTAAAACCCACAAGTGATATCGGCTCACAGGTTGTGCTTTTAGGAGAGGCTGTAACTAAAAATACGGCAAACGAATATCAGGGGAAAAAAAACATTTTGTTTTCAAAAGCCTGTGATGCACTAGACCGTTTGCGCAAGACCTATGACTTCATTGTTATGGAAGGGGCTGGATCTTGCGCTGAAGTGAATCTCATGACAAGTGATATTGTCAATTTACGCATGGCCGAATATGCGGATGCACCGGTAGTATTAGTTTCAGACATCTACCGTGGCGGAGTATTTGCGCAAATTATAGGGACACTGGCATGCCTTTCGAATAAACAGGAAAAGATGGTAAAAGGATTTATCATTAACCGTTTTCGAGGTGATATAAACCTTTTTAAGGACGGTGTCCGCTGGATAGAAGAAAAAACAGGTAAAAAGGTGTTCGGTGTGATCCCGTGGTACGACCACTTTCATATTGAAGCGGAAGATTCTGTGGTCATCGAGAATCCTGTCACGGTATCAACGCTAAAAACAGGTATTCCGGCAATTGCCGTCATTCGTTTCCCTCATATTTCAAATTTCACTGACTTCGATCCCCTTTTGGACCTGCAAGGACCCGATGTATTTTTTTTGGAAAAACCCCGGGATCTTACAGACTTCAAAGCGGTTATACTGCCTGGATCAAAAAATACCCGATGGGACCTTCGCTGGCTGAAAAAAACCGGATGGGCAGACATCATAAAAAAATATGCTGATGCAGATGGGCACGTTTTAGGTATTTGCGGGGGATATCAGATGATGGGCCGTTTTGTTCACGATCCCCAAGGACTGGAAGGAACATCCGGAACCTCCAAAGGGCTTGACCTCCTGCCGGTTGAAACGGTGTTAAAGGCACCTAAAACAACTACGTTGGCACGTTTCTTTTGGCAAAATGTGGCGGGTGTCGGTTACGAAATCCATATGGGAGAGACACAAATATTGGGGGGGGATTCCTTGTTCAGCATATTTGAACGAAACCATGTGCCATGTCAAACCGAAGACGGATGCAAAATGCAGGATTCAAAACTTATGGGAACATATATACACGGGATGTTTGACTCACCGGCAATTACCAAAAAATGGTTGAATACCATTGGCCTTGAACGTATCGACGTTGCGGACGAACATCGTTTTAAAGCCAAAGACAACGCATACGATCTTCTGGCAGCGCATTTTGAACATCATATGAATATTGATGCCATTTTTGATTTGATTTAGATTGAGGAGTAAAACGCATGAAACTAACAGAAATTATCGCAGGAATTAAGCCGGTTGAATATAAATGGATTCAAAAATCCCGCGAGCNNACTCTGCGGAATCCAAAAGACCCTGAAACCTTCAGTGAAACGGAAGGCCATCTTGATTATGGCCGGCGATCACGGCGTGGCTGAAGAGGCTGTCAGCGCTTATCCACAGGAGGTTACCGGCGCAATGGTTCAAACCTTTTTAAGGGGGGGCGCAGGAATTAACGCCATATCTCGACACGTGGGTGCAGAAGTGTGGGTGGTGGATATGGGGATCATCCCTGAACTCGATGCGAATTCACTGGATGGCGGAGATAAGTTGTTGGTAAGAAAAATCGCCCCGGGAACAGCAAATCTGACAAAAGGGCCTGCCATGACGCATCAGGATGCTAAAAAATCAATCTTAACCGGTTTCCAACTGGCTGCTGATCTCTTTCATAAAGGTATCGAATTATTGGGCACGGGAGACATGGGAATTGCCAACACCACACCTTCTGCGGCCATCGGAAGTGTGGTCACTGGCATAAGCCCAAAAGAAATGGTCGGTCGGGGAACCGGCGTTGATGACAGAGGGTTTTCAATAAAGCTGGAAACGGTGAAAAAAGGAATTCAGATCAATCAACCGAATGCCCTTGACGGGTTGGATGTATTGGCCAAAGTCGGCGGTTTCGAAATTGGTGGTATCGCCGGATGTGTTCTGGCAGCCGCGTTCCACCNNATTTGTGTCTTTAATGAAGTGTTGACCTTTGAAGAAGCCGGCGTCGCTGATAAAGAATAAAGAATCCGGGGCCAAAGGGTCCGGACTTTGTGACTTTGTAACATCTTGACCTTTTGAAACACCTTGACGCTTCAGGTATAATTAAATTTTTGCTGAANNGAAAGAACTCGTGAATAAGGGCTCTTAATGAAAGAACCTGCTCGGGCTATTAACAAAAATCTCCATTTCAACAGGGGGTTTCACTCTCAAAGTTAAATTGTCAGGACATTATTTTCCTCTTCAGCGATTAATCGCATAAGATACTGGCCGTATTCGTTTTTGGCCATGCTGGCCGCAAGATTCGCCAGTTCTTCCTTATTTATATAGCCGAGGTCATATGCGATTTCTTCGATGCACGATACTTTGAGTCCCTGTCTTTCCTGAATGGCCTGGATATAACTGGCTGCTTGCTGAAGGGCTTCTTCGGTTCCGGTGTCCAGCCATGCAAATCCTCTTCCCAATAGTTCCACCTTGAGCTGGCCCTTTTTCAAATATTCAAGGTTAACATCTGTAATTTCAAGTTCTCCCCTGGCAGAGGGCTTTAAATTGGCGGCAATATTGATCACGTTATTATCAAAGACATATAACCCGGGAACGGCATAATTCGATTTTGGCTTCTTGGGTTTCTCCTCGATACCGATGACATTGCCATGCTCATCAAATTCTACAACACCGTAACGTTTGGGATCTTTGACCAGATACCCGAAAATCAGACCGCCCTCTTTGAGTTGAACTGCTCGTTTTAGAATATCGGTAAGGCTGTGTCCATAAAATATGTTATCTCCTAAAATCAAGCAGACCGGATCTTTCCCAATAAATGATTTGCCGATGATAAAAGCCTGGGCCAGACCTTCGGGTCGAGGCTGTTCTTCATAAGAAAAGGAGAGCCCCAGTTGTGAACCGTTTCCAAGGAGTTTTTTAAACAAAGGCAAATCCTCAGGCGTGGAAATAAGAAGGATATCTCTGATGCCTGCCAGCATTAAAACAGACAGCGGGTAATAGATCATCGGTTTATCGTAGACCGGTAAAAGCTGTTTGCTTACAACACGGGTAATCGGATACAACCGGGTTCCTGAACCGCCGGCCAAAATTATTCCTTTCATGTGCGCCCTTCCTTCCCTCTCTTAAGCCATAACGATTTTTTCCCTTGCTCCTTTTATCCCTTTGGTCGCATTACGGGTATCGATAACCAGATTGGAGTGCTCGACAATTTCTGCAAAGTTATAGTCACTATGATCGGTAATAATGATGACTGCATCCATACTGGCAAGCAACTCCGGGGTAATGGGAGTCGATTCCATCTGAAAATTGTATTTCCGGGTAGTATGCAGTTTTGGTATCCAAGGATCATTGTAATTTACAATAGCACCCTTTTCCAAAAGCATCTTCATAATGGCATATCCCGGAGACTCTCTATCATCATCAATATCTTTTTTATAAGCAGCACCAAGAACCAGAATGCGGCTGCCATTGAGGCTTTTTCGATGGTTATTGAGTGCTTCAATTGTTTTTTCTATCACATAATAGGGCATGGAAACGTTGATTTCTCCGGCGAGCTGGATAAAACGGGTTGAAAAATCGTATTCCTTGGCTTTCCAGGCAAGATAAAAAGGGTCAATGGGGATGCAATGCCCACCCAGACCGGGCCCGGGATAAAATGGGGTATAACCAAAAGGTTTTGTGGCCGCAGCCTCAATAACTTCAAAAATATCGATGCCCATTTTATGTGCAAGAATCTTCAGTTCGTTCACCAGGGCAATATTAACTGAACGAAAGGTGTTTTCCAAAAGTTTGCTCAGTTCAGCTGTCTGGGTAGAAGAAACAGGAATGGCCCGGGTGATGGAGTTATACATCGCAATAGCGACGTCCAGACAGGATTTGGTAGTACCTCCCACCACTTTGGGGATATTTGTGGCGGTATATTTTTTATTTCCAGGATCTTCTCTTTCCGGGGAAAAGGCCAGAAAAAAGTCCTCTCCGACCTTCATATCGTTTGAAGCAAGACGAGGGAGAAGCATCTCCTGGGTGGTTCCGGGATAGGTTGTACTCTCNNTTTTCCGTAAGAGGTGTCGGAACACAGATCAATATACAATCCGCCTCGCTAAGACGGCTAAAATCGATGGTCACATCAAATTGTTTTGCATCGAACATTTCCTTAATCGATTCGGAAGAAATGTGCTTAATATAGGATTCTCCATGAAGGAGTTTGTCGATCTTTCTTGAATCGAGATCAAACCCGATAACACCAAAACCTCTTCGCCCAAAATGAATGGCCAAAGGCAATCCGACATAGCCCAGGCCGATGATTCCAATAACAGCTGTTTTCTGATCGATCATCTCCAGCAATTTTAAACATGCTTCACTTTTAACGCTCATATTATTTTCCCTAAGCTTTAACGGTTGTTGAATCCATAAGTGTTGAACTTGCTTTAACGATAATGACAACTATCGATTCATCTCCGGTGTTTTCCAGTATAAGCATCTGATTTTCCGTCAGCACCAAAGACTGCCCAGCATATAAAAACCTGCTCTGGTTATTTGTTGTCGATTTGGCAACGCCTGTAATCACGATCAGATGTTTGACAGTTGAACCATCTGTTTTGATCTCACATTTTGAACCGGGATACATATCGCGCCTTACGACGCTGAAATCAGGCGTTGCTTCCAGGTTGGTTAGGGTTCCCCATATATGGTATGATGTCTTATGTTTTTGGTATTCACTTCTCCCTCTTTCCTTCAGTTTTTCAACGATAGATTTTACGTCACGGCTGTTTTCCATATCAGAAACAAAAACAACGTCCGGTGTTTCCACAACAACCATGTTTTTTACTTTGTTGGTTGCAATCAGGCGCTCATGTCCCATGATTAATGAATTTTTGGTGTTTTCTGATATAACGTCGCCTTCGATGACATTGCCGTTGGTATCCTTTGGTATGAAATCATAAAGAGATTTCCATGAACCAATGTCGCTCCAACCAAAATCTGAAGGCAAAACAGCTGCTTTATCTGTTTTTTCCATAACTGCATAGTCAATGGAAATATTCGGCAGCTGTTGATAATCTTTCAGGGAAACCAAGGTTCCTTCTAATGGCAATTGCTTCATCTTATGAAGAAGCTCAGAATGGTGGACAGCTAATTCCTGGATCATTACCGAAGCCTTAAAGGTAAACATGCCACTATTCCAAAAATAATTACCCTCGTCAATATATTGCTCGGCGGTTTTCAGGTCGGGCTTTTCAACAAATCTTTTTACAGAAAGCGCCCCAAAGGCTATCTCTCCAGCGCCCTCGATATAACCGTAACCGGTTTCCGGATAATGCGGCGTTATCCCGAAAGTCACAATATATCCCATTTCTGCAAGTTTTAATGCGGATTCCAATCTTTCGTGAAATACGCGTTCATCTCGAATGACATGATCTGCGGGAAAGACACACAACACAGCATCGCTATCTTTTTTAATCACCTGGAGCATTGCCAAAAGAATGGCAGGAGCGGTATTGCGGCCGCAGGGTTCTGCGAGGATTTTTTTTTCGGCGGGTATCCCTATCTCTTCCATATGCCTTGCGATTTCGTAAACATGGTCTTTTCCGCAGACGATACGGATATTTTCCATGTTTAGAGTAGGCGTCATCCTTTTGATGGTGCTTTGGATAAGTGAATCCTCGCCAATGAATTTTGCGAGCTGTTTGGGATAGAGTTGCCTCGATACAGGCCACAACCGTGTTCCTGATCCGCCAGCCAACAGAATCGGATATACATTTATATTATTTTTCATAAGCGGGAATATGGGAGTTAAAGAAGATTAAATAATACCGTAACTACACAATTTTACTGTTCATCGTTTTTTGTTTGTAACTATCGGCCTAAAAAGATTTAAACTTTAACGGAACATTTTAAATCAGATTTAAGCTATGGTAAAATGTAACCGTCTTCGTCTCTTTCCACCTTGGTTATGCCGGGATATCTTTTTTCAAGATCTTTCAGCGTGACTTCGTGGGTCTTCACCTTCCGAATCAACTCATCGCGTTCCTTAATCACCTGAAGTGATTCAAGGGTTTTTTTTATCGTACTTTTGAAGTCGATGTCATCCCAGGGCTTTAAAAGGAATTTGTATACGCCTGCCTCATTAATGGCTTTTATGGCCAGTTTAATATCTGCATGGTCCGTCACCATAATGGTCAATATGTCCGGATAGATGATTCTCACCTTTTCCAAAAATTCCAGCCCGNNACGTTGTAGTTTTCACTTGTCAATGCTCGCTGAATGTACTCTAAAAACAATTCATCATCGTCAACGACCAGTATGGTCTGTTTTTTTATCACTTTTTACCTCCTGTGATATTCTTAGTCCGGACATTTCGTATAACCAATTTTATTTATTATGAATAAAAGGCCTCTCGAAAATTTTCATGACATATTCGAGTTGGCGGCTTCTTTCTGATGCCATACCCAGGCTGTCTCGATAATTGTTTCCAGATTTTCGTACTTGGGTTTCCATCCCAGCGATGTTTTTATTTTTTCAGAACTTGCGATGAGCTTTGCCGGATCACCCGGCCTTCTGTCCGCTTCAAGAACCGGGATGTTTTTGCCGGTTACTTTTTTGGCCAGCTCTACCACCTCCCGAACCGAATACCCATGGTTGTTCCCCAGGTTATAAACAGCACTCTCCCCGCCAGATAAAAGCGATTTTAGCGCCAGTAAATGCGCCTGGGTTAAATCACTGACATGGATATAATCTCTGATACATGTTCCGTCAGGCGTGGGATAATCCGTCCCTAATATGCTGATATTCTCACGTTCACCGGTGGCAACTTTTAAAACCAGAGGAATAAGGTGGGTTTCTTGAGTGTGTCTTTCTCCGATGGTGCCGGATTCATCCGCACCCGAAGCATTAAAATATCTCAAGCTGATATATTTAAACCCATAGGATGAATCGCAATCATAAAGCATCCTTTCGACAGCGATTTTAGTTGCACCATATGGGTTTGTGGGATTACAAGGATGATTTTCCGTTATCGGAATTTCCATTGGTTCTCCATAAACCGCAGCAGTTGAAGAAAAAATAAACCGCTTGACACGATGTTGAATCATTGCACTCAACAGCGCCGTCGTTGCCGCCAGATTGTTACGATAGTATTTTAGAGGATTTTCCACGGATTCACCAACAATTGAAAATGCAGCAAAATGCATGACCGCGGAAATGTTGTGTGATGAAAATAATCGGTTGAGTATTTCTTTATCACCAAGATCGCCTTCAACAAATGTTCCCCCTGGCAAAAGGTCACGATGGCCTGTTGATAGATCGTCTAAAGTAATGACATCATGACCTGCATCAAGCAGATCTTTTACCATGTGAGATCCGATATATCCTGCGCCGCCCACAACCAGAATTGATTCGTTTTTCATTGATTTCGGCTCCATATTTACGAAAACATCTTCTTCAGCGATCGGGGTGTTTTTATTTGTTAAATTGCTCTATGGATAATGCTTTTATTAAACCGTGCAATCGCGCCGGAGGCGGATAAAACTCCTCGACCTATTATTTACTTAGTGTCCATCCATAAATACCGAGGATTATTTTTCGATCATAACGCTGAGATTGGGCAAAAAGACCATTTATGGATCGACACAACTTAGCAATAGTGGGTCTTAATCCAGTTCTGATATTCCCCGCTTTTAACCCGCTCTACCCATTTTTGATTTTCCATATACCATTTTATGGTATCACGAATTCCGGTTTCAAGGGAGGCTTCCGGGAACCAGTTCAACTCCCGGGTCAATTTGCCGAAATCGATGGCATATCTGCGGTCGTGACCGGGTCTGTCTTTGACAAAAGCAATCAAATCCCTCCGGCTTCGGTTATCGGGCAATCTTTTCATCTTATCCAAAATATCACAAATCATTTCCACAAGCTTAATGTTTTTCATCTCACTGTTGCCGCCAATATTGTATGTTTCTCCGTTTTTTCCCAGTTTCATAATTTTCCAGATGGCAGTGCAGTGATCCCTGACATAAAGCCAGTCCCTGACATTTTCACCGTCTCCGTAAACCGGCAAAGATTTTCCTTCCAGGGCATTGAGAATGATCAGCGGAACTAGCTTTTCCGGAAACTGGTACGGACCGTAATTATTAGAACAATTGGATAGGGTCATCGGCAGGTCGTAGGTCTTGTGATATGCACGCACCAGATGGTCCGAAGATGCCTTGGATGCAGAATACGGGCTGTTGGGTTTATAGGGCGTTGTTTCCGTAAAATACCCTTCCCTGCCCAGGCTGCCGTAAACCTCGTCTGTACTGATATGGTGAAAGCGTATCATGTGATCAAGCCGTGTTCTTGCCGACTCCAGCAAGTTAAACGTTCCGACTATGTTGGTCTTTATAAAAGCGTCCGGTGTTACGATAGATCTGTCTACATGAGATTCAGCGGCAAAATGACATACGCTGTCGATTTGATAATCTGCGAATATTTTCGCCATCCGGGTTCCATCGCATATGTCGGCCCGGATAAAAATATATTGTTCAGGATATTCTTTTTCAATGTCAGCCAAATTTTCCGGATTTCCGGCGTAAGTCAGATTGTCAACATTTATGATACGGCCGGTATAATCTGATTCATTTAACAGGTACCGGATAAAATTTGCACCGATAAACCCGCACCCACCTGTAACCAGCATGTTTTTCATCAGCTTAGGTTTCCTTTTTTATTTCTTTTAGCAAAACCTCACGAAAATTTAAAACAAATTTGTCAACATCAGACTTCCAGTCGGCCATGATATTCATTCCTTTGTCCTTAAGATTTCGGTTTTCGAGAATTGAATTCATGGGTCGAGCAGCCGGCGTCGGATATTCTTCAGTTGTGCAAGGAATTATGCTATGAGAAACATCCATTATTTTAAGAAAATAAACGGCCAATTCATACCATGTACAATGTCCTTCTGCAGTTGCATGAAAGATCCCCTGATAATTTGTCTCAATAAGTCTTTCAATCTGAAGTGCCAGACGATACGTCCAAGTCGGTGAACCGAACTGGTCATTCACCACTTTAACTTTATTATCGGAACTCCTAAGGGATAGTTTTAGCATTGTTTTGAGAAAATTGTGACCGCTGATCCCATACAGCCATGCTGTTCTGAGGATGATATGCTGATCGGTCGTCCGCTTTACTGCCACTTCTCCTTCGAGTTTGGTCATCCCATAGTAAGAAATCGGGTTCGGCACATCCGTTTCAACATAGGGTTCCGGCGCCTTTTTTCGACCGTCGAAAACATAGTCGGTTGAAATATGAATCAAACGGCCGCCATGTTTGTCCACGCATCTTGCAAGATTTTCAGCACCCGTTACATTCGCCTTCC
Organism: Desulfobacteraceae bacterium; assembly: GCA_003486165.1. Taxonomy (GTDB): domain Bacteria; phylum Desulfobacterota; class Desulfobacteria; order Desulfobacterales; family UBA11574; genus UBA11574. Next base: position 6,013 of record DNGT01000466.1, on the reverse strand, counting down.
AGGCCAGCTCTTTTTCTATTTCACAGTCATCGACTCGGGTATATGCGGCACAATTAACGATGATGTTCGGCATAAATTGTTTGACCAACAATCCTATATCCGGCAGTTCAGTAATATCGACCTCGTCTATATCGACACCCAAAACCTCATGGGTTTTACCCAGAACTTTTGTGCAGTCATCGCCGAGCTGTCCTTTGGCACCGGTTATCATAATTTTCATTTTCATTGGCCTCCCATAGACTTTATTTATAAATATTTATCAGACCCCCCCAAAAAAGGAAGGAAAAATCTCGCTCATTTATGGTAAAATCTTTGCGAAACAATTTGATTCCTTTTATAGATTGAATTAAACTAATAACCATGTCTTCGTTGGATATGTTTGTGGATCAATATATAAATTATCTGGTTTTCGAAAAAGGGCTTTCGGAAAAAACCATCGAATCGTACAGCAGTGATTTATCCAAATACCTCGAATTTCTCAAACAAAAAGGGGTCAACGACATTACGCAGGCCGATACGCCCCTGATATTAAAACACCTGATCGCTTTGAGAGAATCCGGTTTGGGATCAAAATCATGTGCAAGACATCTCATCACCTTAAGGGGTTTCCACAAATTCCTTGCCCAAGAAAAAATTCTCGAGTTTGATCCCGCCAAACTCGTCGATCTTCCCAAAAGCGGTCTTAAACTTCCGGACGTGCTTTCCGTTTCAGAGGTTAACCTTCTTTTAAACATTCCAGATAGTAACACAGTTTTGGGAAAAAGAAATTCCGCCATGCTCGAGCTTCTTTATGCCGCCGGTCTAAGGGTTTCAGAGCTGGTAAACCTTAGATTTCTTGATGTAAATATTGAAGCCTGTTTTGTCCGTGTTATGGGAAAAGGATCAAAGGAAAGGATCGTACCTTTTGGTCTCTATGCGAAAAATAAAATTGACGACTACATCAATAATTCCAGGCCATTGCTTTTAAAAAATCGCATTAGTAAATATCTTTTTGTTGCAAGAGCCGGAAAGCCGATGACCCGCCAGGGTTTCTGGAAACTCTTAAAACAGTATGTCAAACAGGCTGGAATCAAAAAAAAAGTCACGCCGCACAGTTTAAGGCACTCTTTTGCCAGCCACCTCCTCGAAGGCGGTGCCGATTTAAGAACCGTTCAGGTGATGCTTGGCCATGTTGATATTTCTTCCACCCAGATTTATACCCACGTTGCTCGTGACCATCTCAGAAAGATTCATGAAAAATACCATCCAAGAGGTTGATTCTATAAAGGTTACTTCACCCATCCCCTATCCTTTTACAAATTTCAACGGTCAAACAAAATACGATATCCGGAGCCAAGTGTTCGGCAATGGTTTTATCGAACAAAATCTTTGCTTCAGCGGAAAATTCATCATCTTTGTCCCAAAATTGAACTGCCACAGGAATACGCGGCGTTATTTCGAAAGCATAGGCTGCATCTGCCATGTCAAGTGGAATTCCATCGAGTCGTTCGCATTTTTGTTTGAATTCTTCGATATTGTTTTCATATCGCGTTTCAATGATATGGGTGGGTATTTTGTGTGGTCCGCGAAAAAAGGTAGCGCCGCCAGGGATATCTTTTTCGGATATCCATTCTTTGCTAACGTTTATGTCCTTTGATCTTAAAAGATAATAGATAATAAAAAGTCCTAATAAACGACTGACATCCGGGTTATCCTCATGAATTCGTATTATTTTAGACTCGTTGGGATAGATTCTATAATCTTCACCCCAAACGGATATTCGGTACCCTTTTTCAATGGAATCATAATCGCATAATGAGAGCCGGCAAACATCTTCTGGGTTTTTTTCAGCCAGTTCAATAAAGTAACTTTCGTCGATTGAATTTTTCATATGATGTTTAATGCCTCCAATGATATTTTATACCTCANNATATTATTTCATTTCCGCCTCATCTTTTTCAATATCTTCCAATATTTTAAAAACATATCTTGCAGGCCAATCTGCAACAGCACCGGATAATGCGACTGAAACTGCAGTGGCTTCTAATATTTCTTGACGACTTACACCTAAGCCAACAGCACTGCTGACATGATACTCAATTCACCCGTAGCAGGCATTTGATATGCTAATTCCCAAGGCGATAAGTTCTTTGTATTTTTGTGAAAGATCGCCGCTTTTAAGAGCCTCCATTTCAATTCTATCCATGTCTTGAAATGTTTTAATTCCGCTCTTTTGCATTTGCAAGTTATAATTCTGTCTCAATTTTCTGGTTTCATCTGTGTCGATAAACATAAGGTGTCTCCCCGTTTATTAATGCTGAAGGACGCAAATCTTCTGACCTCAATTGGACAGATTCAACCCACAAAGGAACAACAGTAATCCGTTATCCTTTTTACCTTCAGTCCGAATTTGGATTTCGCCGGCACTTCAAACGTCCCACCTTCCTCAATCCATTTCCATTTGTCAGATTTCGGAAGCAAAACTTCTAGTCCACCTTTGATAATCTCTATGATTTCCTTTTGGTCGGTGTTAAATTCATATTCGCCCGGGAGCATAACCCCGAGCGTCTTTTTAGACCCATCCGGAAATAAAATGGAACGACTCGTAACCTTGCCGTCAAAATAAATATTTGCTTCTTTAACGATTGTTACCTTGGTAAACTCTGACATAAGATTTTCCTTTCATTATATTTGTTATTTTAATTTTCTTTCTATAAAGATCAGGCTTTTTCTATTTCCTTNNCAAACCCTGGCGACTGTTTGGCAATGTTGCTGCCGACAGCTCCAAGATGGGCCCAGCCACCGTCATCCGAAGAAGCCTCAACTGCGTTTCTAAATAAATTGACAAGTTTCGTATCCTGCTTAAGCTCGTTGGTTGTTCTGCGACGAATCTTCTCGGTATCGTCATCCTTGGATCTAAGCACTTCAGTGAAAATAAACTTGTCACATGCGGAAACAAATGCTTCAGGAGTTTTTTTCTCCCCGAATCCATAAACAACAAGACCGGCNNATTATCATTGCACTATCGGTAGCATTTTTTCCCGAGGTATATCTAAACTGCTGTATGGGCTGAATAGAATACTGTAATAGAACTTCTTTCCATCCCTTAAGGCCGGGCACCGTCCAGTCGCCGTAAATTCTCTTTACATTGGCTGTTCCATATTTTGCAATTTCCGATAGCAGTCCTTCAATAATAGAGGGTTGGGCATTATCTGCATCTATTAATACTGCCAATTTTTCAATTTTTCCGTCGGTCATGTTTTATTTCCTTTATATGTCTTGTGTTTATAACAGGCGTACGACAAGTTACACCCATGAATTAAAACCTATAGACGATATAACTTCTTTTTATGGTTTTACAGGAAATAGTACCCGATACCACGATAAAACAACGATACCGATTGTAGCGCCCATGCAGCAGATCTGATGTTTTTTCCCCAAAAAATAACAAAAATAAAGGGCGTAAAGAAGTCCGAGACAAATTCCCGCTATAAATCCGAACAGATGTGCCGTAAGGTCCGAGTGTTTGCTTGAACCTAGCAGACCTAACAGGGCCAGACCGCCGGCCATGGGAAGCCATGCTTTCATCCGCTGGCCAGCGATTTTTATCTTCCTGGTTAGCTGATATGCGGTCAGAATACCGACAGCGCCAAACACAGCAGTTGATGCGCCGATTGAAACATGATCGTATTTAAACAGTGCCGCATTGGCCAGGTTTCCCAAAATCCCGGTTAACAATATCATCAACCAGCCGACACCCGCACCGGTGATGCTGCAAACCGCGGTGCCGAATATAACGACTCCAGCCATATTGCCTGCCAAATGCGGATAGCTCGAGTGCAGCATCAGCGCAGTAACGGTTCTGTAAATTTCTCCATGGAGAATATCATAGGCAGATGCGCCATACTCCCTTACAATTTTATCCACGCTGCCGGACATGTTTACGGCGATACTGCATGCCATCAAAATTAGGCTTGCCCATATGCCTGTATAAGTCCTCTGATACGTTTCTGTTTCCTGCGCATTCTGCAGCGAAATATCTGAATTCTCCTCAATATATTGCTTGATAAGTTCCAGAGCTCTGTCGTGAATCGTCTCATGGACCCAAATTTCCCAGACGCTGCCGGATCTTCTTAAGGAATACGTCAAACCATATGCATCCAGCACCAATCCATAGGTGTCGGCCTGATCCTGTGTGAGATTTTCGCATAATATTTCAACCATAGGATTTAAATNNCTTAAGCAATTTTTTAATGAGTTTTATAAAAAGCCAAGAATCGAACAGATTCGATTTGTGTGATCTCTTCTGGATTTATTCTATGCTCAACGGAAATTATGCTTTTGAGATATCGACTCCCTATCTCAAGTTTGGTATTCGGTGAGATAAGGCGAAAATCTTCAAAATTTTACGGCAAACCATCCGACAATCAATACAATGATCCAGGCAAAAGAAATGGCCCAGAGGAAATTCTTCCATTGTACTCCCAGGTAACGTTTGGTTGATTGAACGACCCATGTCCAGTTGAACCAGACATGAATGATTAAAAGCGGCAGAAGTAAAAGTGCCAGATAAAGATGAATGTCCGCCCAGTCATGACGGTGAAGTCCCAAAAAATATTTTTGAGAGGAGTAGCCCTGTCCTTTTGGAATTACAAATCCCAAAAGAAAACCCAAAACCGCTATCGACGTCATGTCGATAAAAAGTGTGACATTAATGAAATATTTAAGTGTAATTTTTTTCAAATTGTTTTCCTTATTAATGTTTAGAGGATAAAACCCAAGAGAATGGATTGTTTTTTTTCATATCACGAATACAATTTATTTTCAATGAGTTATATTATAAATGTAAAAATGTCACCGTGTGTTACCCTGTAACTTAATGACACATAGGCATTTTCCACTATAAACTTGACGCTTTTAAAAGAAACAAGAAAAAAAAGTATAACTTGTGCAGTAAACTATTTCTATACTTGATCGTCTAAATGGGAGAAAGCGTGCGAAACAAAGAAGCGAGATAGAAAAAGATTTTGCCCCAGAGAATGATCATTACGTTAAAACTAAATAAGGATTTACTGATGAAATTTCATATGGTTATATCGACTCTTATTTTGTCTGTTTTGCTTGTCTCATGCGCCCACTATCCTCCTGACCGATACAATACCCAGGCAGGGGCTTTAACAGGTGCCGGCATGGGTGCCTTAATAGGCCAGGCGATTGGTGGCAATACTCAGGGTACCCTTATCGGACTGGCCGCAGGAACCATTCTTGGTGCCTTGGTCGGCAATGCAATCGATCAGGATTACCAGGCAGCCAGAGACGCAGCCCAGTATGGCAAACCTGTCATTTATTATGATAAAAACGGGCATGCCGTTGAAGCCATTCCCGAGGGGTCGAGCAACGCCAATTGTCAGCAAGTGCGGAAACGAGTTTGGGAAAACGGAAAGATGATAAAGGAAACTGTTGAAGAAGTCTGTACTTCTCCACCTCCGGTGGTTCAGTATTATCCACCTCCACCGCCTCCTGCTTATTACTACGGATGGTGGGGATGGCCCTTTGTTCCTAACTTTTCCTTTTACTTCGGGCGGCCTTACTACCATGGTTATTATCGACCTCATCACTACGGGCATCGTCCTTATGCTTATCGTCATGGCTGGCATCATTAATAGAAGTGGTTGCAAAACCTCTCTTCGGACTCAATTTCTTTGTTGGAGGGTATTCAAAATTTAATTTTAAAATATTTTTATTCGTCTTTTTCAGGCGGCTTGAGTTTAAATTTAAAAAGCAACAAAAAGGCAATCCCAATGATAGCAATAAGCCCTGTTTTTCTCATACCTTCCGGACTGGCATATCCATAAAGAGCCTTATAATAGATAGCGTAACGAGGATCTATCTGCCAAGAAGATTTAATGTCCGCAATCGACAGTTCGTTCATGTCGGTCTTCCGGAAAGCTTTGGCTCTTGTTCGATAGGCATCTGCAATGTCCCTCGGGTTTCCACCAAGCTCAATGGCCCTGGTTGAATCCAAAACAGTTAA
>DNGT01000142.1 GCA_003486165.1 Desulfobacteraceae bacterium | reverse complement strand
AGCTGAATCCCCCTCCAAATACCATGATCTGGAAATCCGTTAAGTCGACGGCGCCTTGAATAAGAGTATTGATATGGAGACGATGTGCAACAGCACCGGCAAGTTCCAGAGCATACGCCGTCTCATGATCGCAATTCAGGCCGTATCCGGTAAGAACGATGGCTTTGACCATGCTCATATCAATTCTCCGAAAGGTTTTTTCCAAAAAGCTTTAAGATCCTGCACGGAAACATCTACCAGCATTTGACCGTCAATCCCTTTAATTACAAAATGATTTCCTTGGTTCACCGTTCCTATACGGGCAAAATCAAGTCCTCTGAAAATCTCTTCAAATGCCTTTCGATTTTTAGGGTCGATGGTGACAATAAAGCGACCGGCAGATTCTGAAAACAGAACCGCATCATTACGGTCAATCTGATCTACGGGAACATCACCAAGATCAATCTCCATGCCAAGATTTCCCCCCATGGCAACCAGGGCGAGATGTATCCCCAACCCGCCACGATAGATGCCGTGGGCGGACGCCACAAGCTCTTTGTCAATGGCATGACCCAACGCACGGTATAAGGCAACGAACGCTTTAGGATCAACCTTTGGGACATTCAAACCCACATACCCGAAATGTTCGTAATATTCAGATCCTCCAAGCTCATTTCGGGTCATCCCCAGGATATAAACGAGGTCTTCGGCCATCTTGGTGTCCATGGTGATACATCTTTCGATGTCCTTGACAATGGACGTGGCCGAAAATTGAAGGGTCTCAAGGGCCGAAACCTTGTGGGTTTCTCCGTAATCTCCCTGGAGATGTCCGTCAACGTACATGCTGTCTTTTCCAGACAGGAGCGGTATTTCATAGGCAAGGCAGATATCACGCAAAGCCCGGCATGATCTTACGAGTTTTGCGGCTTTCAATTTCCCATCCGGATTGTTCTGGGGGTGAAATTGAATACTGGGCCAGCAGAAATTATCCACCCCGCCGATTTGGTCAAAATCCGCACCAACGGCAATTAGTCTTCGTATTGCCTCGTCAATGGTGCAGCTGGTCATATGATAGGTGTCTATGGCTGAATAGGAGGGCAGCAGCGCCTGGGCAAAAGCAAGGCCATGACGGGTGTCAAGCACGGGTCTTATGACCGCCGCATCGCTGTTTACATCACGTTCTGCGCCTACCATGGGCTTAATGACACTTGTACCCTGAACCTCGTGATCATACTGCCGAATGATCCACTCCTTGGAACAAATATTGGGACGCGAAAGCATATCCAACAGCAAGGCTTGATAGTTGTCGGGTGCTTTTAAAACCGGTTCGAACAATCCGCGTCTTTCCGGCGGCATCCATTCGGCATCAAACTCCCACTGGGGGAAACCCGACATCATCAAATCCATATCGATGTAGGCACATGTCACGTCGTTGTAAGTGATATGAAGTTTGCCGGAATCCGTGTATTTCCCGATAACCGTGCTCTCCACGGCATGCATTTTCGAAAGTGCCAAAAACCGTTCAAGATGTCCCGGTTTTACCGCAACGGTCATCCGTTCCTGGGATTCGGAAACCCAAATTTCCCACTGATCAAGCCCCTCATATTTTAATGGTACTTTTTCAAGTTGGATTTCGCATCCATTACTAAATCGGGCCGATTCACCCACTGATGAGGAAAGCCCGCCGCCGCCGTTGTCCGTAACAAACTGCACCAACCCTTCATCCCGTGCATCCAAAAGAAAATCATGCATTTTTTTCTGGGTGTAAGGATCACCGATTTGAACATGACCTGCCGGAGTGTGTTCTGAAAATGTCTCTGATGATGCAGTAACCCCATGAATGCCGTCTTTGCCGACCCGTCCGCCGCACATAATAACCAGATCTCCCGGCGATGTTTTCTTTTTTTCCGAAGGTTCACCTTTGATTTGGGCCGGCATAATCCCCACTGCCGTCACAAAAACCAGGCATTTCCCCAGGTAACCATGGTGAAAAAGTACCTGACCGAAAGTTGTGGGAATCCCGCTTTTGTTTCCGCCGTCACGAACGCCTTCGATGACACCATCCAAAAGCCGCCTTGGATGAAGGTGGGGACGAAGGGGTCCGTCATAATCCCTGGGCCCCACACAATAACCAAACCCTCCCATTACCAATCTGGCCCCCTTTCCGGTCCCCAAGGGGTCACGGTAAACCCCAACAATACCGGTAATGGCCCCGCCGTAGGCTTCCATGTTAGATGGTGAATTGTGGGTTTCTCCTGTAATGACGTAATAATGATCGTTGTCAAAACGCCCGACACCTGCATTGTCCCACAACACCGATATCACCCACGACTTTTTTTTCTGAAGCGTCAGTGTGGGCACCTCGATGCATGTCTTAAAAAGATTGTCCACGGTATCCGTATCACCGGTTTCAAGATCCCGGTACCGAAACAGCCCCCTGAACGTATTGTGGTTACAGTGATCACTCCTGGCCTGTGATATATATTCAAGTTCGATATCCGTAGGATCTGAAAGTCCCTTCATTGACCGCGCAGTCTGAACTTTTTTGTCCAGGAAATAAGACCTTATAAAGGGAATATCGGCAGGATTCAACGCAAGACCTCGATGGTCGCTGATCTGCTGAAGATAAGAATCGCTGGGAACGGGAATCGATGTCACCCTGGGCTGATGGTCGAGGATAACTTTCGGAAGGATAATACCCGTTCCTGTTGCAGAATCCCATTTTTGGGCGGGGAAAATCTTCCACTGCTGGATAATGTCATTGGCCAGAAGTTCACCGGCAATGATAGTTATGTTTTCAAAAGCGAGTCCTTTTCCTTTTAGACAATAACGCTTAGAGGTGTAGATCGCTTCGCCGGGTCCGAATTTAATATTCAGTATGTCTTCCACCGCCTCAACAGCGGTGCTTCCCGGATTGTCTCTGACACCGGGCCGAAAGCCCACCCATATGGTCCAGTCAAATTCGATATCAAGGGGGGCATAAGAAGAGAACTGTGTGACCGGATTGGTAAAAATCTCTGTTTGAATGGTCCTGAGTTGGTCCTTCGAAAGATTCGCATCAATGGTAACCACCTGGATGCAGCGAACCCGGGCAAATTCAATCCCAAAATAATTTTTTGCCTTCCGGCGAATCCCGTCGCCTTCGGCATCAAACAACTCTGGTCTCAGTGCAATTTCAAGCCGATATGCCATTAACTTAGAAGTACCCGTGCAATATCATTGTAGAACACATAGATCATTAACAGTATCAATACAAAAATCCCTGCCTGCTGTGAAATCTCACGAACCTTTACACTGACCGGACTGCCTTTGACTGCCTCAATAAAAAAGAAAAGCAAGTGACCGCCGTCCAGAACCGGTATGGGAAGAAAATTTAATATGGCAAGATTGATGCTGATCAGGGCAATGAAAAAAATTAAATTGACCACCCCTTCTTTGGCCTGCTGTCCCGCCATCTGTGCGATCATTATTGGACCACCCAGTGTTTTTGGCGAAACAGTTCCCTGAAAGAGCTTTACGATCCCTTTTATGGTCAGAGCGGTGATTTGGTAGGTCTGAATGATGCTTTCGGAAAAGGCCTGAAAAAAATTCAGATCCTTTTTAAATATCTCGCCCGAAGCGGTAATGCCGATAACATAACGATCCACATCCTCGTTAAATATGTTTTTAAATTTTTTCACTTCCGGCGTCACGTTTTTGGTAAAAATCGTATCACCGCGAAGCACGGATATCGCAAGCGTCTTACCTTTGCTTGCCATAATCGCATTGGCCATATCTTCCCAGCTTGAAATGTCAACGCCGTCGATAGATACGACGAGATCATTCTTTTTCAACCCGGCCATGTAGGCGGGACTACCTTCATTTACATCCCCGATACCGGGTTTTAAAATTAAAAGACCGGAAATCTGAAAAATACCGAAAAATATGACCAGCGCCAGCAAAATATTAAAAAGGGGACCGGCCGCAACGATCAATATCCGTTTAAAGACATGTTTATGCGTAAAGGAGAAGGGTATATCCGAGGGATCTAATTCGCTGTCCGGCGACTCTCCCACCATTTTTACATATCCTCCCAGGGGTATGGCTGAAATCCGGTATTCCGTAATGCCGATCTTTTTTCCAACCAATTTGGGTCCAAAACCCAGAGAAAACTTTTCCACCCCGACACCCAACAACCTTGCCACAAGGAAATGTCCCAGTTCATGAAAAAATATCAGGACACCCAAAACGATAATCAATGAAAATATACTAACGCTCATGATGTTTCTCTATTCTCTATTCTATGCTCTTTTCTTTATACTCTATTCTATACTCTATTAAAAGACAACTTATTAAGCCCTAAATTGAGGGATTGTCAAGTTCGTTAATCAGGTTTCCCACCCTTTATTTCATATTATTTCAAAGCTTTTATCAGGTCTTCAGCCTGTTTTCTGGCCCATTGGTCAGCCTCAAGAATATCGCTTAAGGTCGGATCACTGACAACCACATGATGTTCCATTGTTTTTTCTATGATTTGAGGTATTTTTATAAAGGAAATGCTGTTCTCTAAAAAGGCCGCTACAGCCACTTCGTTTGCGGCATTTAAAACAGCCGGAAGGGTCTTTCCAGCTTCACAGGCAGCATGCGCCAGCGCAAGACATGGGAACTTTTTTATGTCAGGTTTTTCAAAAGTAAGTTTCCCGATACTCACAAAGTCTGGTGCCGGCTGTCTCAATGCCAGACGTTCAGGATGGGTCATTGCATATGCAATAGCCCCTTTCATATCAGGAATCCCGAGCTGGGCCATCACCGTTCCGTCTTTAAATGAAACCATGGAGTGAATCACGCTTTGCGGATGGATCACAACTTCAATCATCTCCGGAGAAACATCGAAAAGACATTTGGCCTCTATGGTCTCAAGCCCTTTGTTCATCAAGGTTGCTGAATCGACGCTGATCTTTTTCCCCATATTCCAATTGGGATGATTTAAAGCATCTTTGGGTGTAATTTTGTTAAATTCCTTTTCCGGCAGGTTTAGAAACGGACCACCAGAAGCGGTGAGGATGATCTTATCAACATCCTCTCTTCGATTTCCCTCAATACATTGAAAAATTGCGCTGTGTTCACTATCTATGGGAAGTATCGTTATATTATTTAATTCTGCCTGCTCAATGACAATGTCACCGGCCATTACAAGGGTTTCTTTGTTCGCCAGCGCAATGTTTTTCCTCGCTGCTATTGCCGACAGCGTCGGCATCAGACCTGCTGATCCAACCACCGCTACAACAACCAGGTCCACAGATTCATGGACAGCCGCAGCTTTGTAACCATTTTCACCAAACAATACTTCAACACCGGTTCCAGCCGGAAGCCTGTCTTTTAATGCAACGGCTGCAGCTTCATCAAAAACCACAGCAATATCCGGACAAAATCGCTCAATCTGCCTGGCCAGTAAAGGAATATTGTTTTTTGCAGCAAGCGACTTAACAGCAAACCGATCGGGAAACATCTCTGCAATTTTAAGGGTATTACGGCCGATGGATCCTGTTGAGCCCAATATGGAAAGGTTTTTCATGTTAGTAGATATTCTTTAAAAATATACGCCACCGGGGCAGCAAACAGCAAGGCATCAATCCGGTCAAGGACACCGCCGTGACCCGGTAGTATTGCCCCTGAATCTTTTATATGGGCAACCCGCTTGAGTTGAGACTCGAATAAATCCCCCACCTGGCCTGCAATACCGATGGAACTGAAAAATAGAAGGCTCAAGCCCCAAGGCAACAGTGGCAAAAAAAAGGTTTTAATCAAAGCACCTGAACCCAAACTTGCAGCAAGCCCGCCCAGAGCACCCTCAATAGTTTTATTGGGGCTTATGGCTGGACAAAGTTTGTGCTTCCCAAAATAAGATCCCAAATAGTATGCCCCTGTATCCCCCATGAAAACCACGGTTAATAGTAAAAATACCCAGAGCACCCCGTTGTTTCCGTTTCGAATAAGAACGATATACGATAAAAAAAGTGGGATATAGATAATGCCAACGACCTGTTTAAAAACAATTTCCCAAACAGATGAATCAGACTTGAATTTGGGCAGAGAAATCAGGGTGGAAATGATCACGTTTAAAACAATAATGTCTAATACCATGTTGAAGACATGAAAATATGCCGCCCAGAGAACGGCCGTTCCTGAAATAAAAGCTAAAATCTGAAAGCTTGCCGCCTTAACGTATTGATCTTTATTCAGCACCATGCAAAAATATTCCCACAGCGCCATAATACATATGACATTGATCACAACGGCAAGCCACAATGTCCCCCCGATGCTGATTATTAGAACCAGAAGAGGGATGGCCACAAGGGAGGTAATCCATCGCTTTAAATGCATGTGATTAAATTGTAAATTTATCGTTGATGCGGTTTTTAAAAGTCAACATTCAACAGCAAAATGAAAGAAAGGTTTTTAAGGTGCTCGACCCCGTTAAGATCCGACTTTACCGAATCTTCTTTCACGCTGCTGGTAGTTTTTAAGAATTCGCATAAACTCATCCTTCCCAAAATCCGGCCACAAGGTATCTGTAATAAAAATTTCTGTATAGGCGAGCTGCCATAACAGAAAATTGCTGATCCGCATTTCTCCGCTGGTTCTGATCAAAAGATCCGGGTCCGGCATTTCAGCGGTATACAGATGTTTGGAAATGAGATCCGGTGTTATTGAATCAGGATCGATACGACCATCTTTGGCTTTTATTGCAATCTCCTTAACAGCCCTCACAATTTCAGCCCGCCCGCCATAGCTCAAAGCCAGATTAAGAATCAATCCATCATTTTTCCTTGTTAACATTATGTTCTTTTGCAGTTCTCGTCGAACATCTTCCGGCAATCGCTCCGTCTGTCCGATAGTATTCAACCGAATATTGTTGTCCAGCATCTCTTTTTGCTCGGATATCAGAAATTTTTTAAGGAGGGTCATCAAGGCATAGATCTCTGTTTGAGGCCGTTGCCAGTTTTCAGTAGAAAAAGCATATAACGTTAAAATGCGAATTCCAATTTCACGGCTGGCACGAACAATGGCCCGAACAGATTCAGAACCTTTTTCATGACCTTTAATTCGATTTAAAAGACGCTTTTTAGCCCACCGGCCGTTACCATCCATAATAATGGCCACATGGAAGGGTAAATTTTGGGGGTCAAGATCCGTATGAATAGAGGAAGATGGGTTAGAATTCAAGGATCTCTTTCTCTTTGTCTTTACAGACGTCATCGATAAGTTTGAT
>DNGT01000367.1 GCA_003486165.1 Desulfobacteraceae bacterium | reverse complement strand
TATATATTAAAATTAATATGTTATCCTATTTGTCTTTAATCTGGGTTCAAAATATTGAACTTTTCGGTGTTTAAAAGAAAGGATTTAGGGGAAAACAGAAAAAAACAATCCAAAGGGTATTTGGCATAACCTATAAATATTGCTATATAAATCCACGGATTAAAAATGGGGCCAATTTTTATTGGGATTTTGGCAAGAAAATTGCATAAGTCAATTTCAAACCTAATAATTTCTTTATCTGTTTTCCTCCTTAATGACCAATGGTATCAAATCTATTGGTCATTTTTTTTGGAATTTTAGTTCGTGTCCATCCATAAATGGTCTTTTTGCCCAATCTCTGCGTTATACTCAAAAAATAATCCTCGGAATATTAAACATATGCCTGTGATTATTTTTTTTACATGCCTTGATCTTGAACAAAAATCCTCTTTTATGGATGGACACGAGTTAGCTCTAATTTCACACAAAAAATTTTCAGCAATACCTATATAGCGTTGTCAAGCTAAATGAACCTTCATGTGGAATTTAAAATATTAAATTTTTGAATTCTATCCAACTTTTTCCTTAACGATTTCAGTATACATGGAACCGGGATAGTCCGATAAGATTTTATTAAAAGCGTCTATGCTTTTATCTTTATCTCCAATTGTATCATACAACTCGCCTAAATTGAAAAGCGCTTCGTCCTTGATACTATAATCAGGGGTTGTCACGATCATTTCAAAATATTTGGCTGAAGTTATGTAATCTTTTTTTGCCATGTAAGAATAACCAAGGTCGCTTAAAATAAGATTTTTAAGGAATGGCTCGTCACTTAAGTCCACCAGCGATTTATTAAAATTCGCTATGGCTTTATCATAATCTCCTGCGGCATAACACATTTCGGCATAAGTAAACCTTGCCAACTTTCCCCCTTTTCTGTTCGAATATTTTTCCATAATTAGTTCAAAATCTTTTCCGGCATCAAGGTAAGCTTTCTGAGGATTACTCGCTTTCAGCAATGTCTGATATTTGACAACACCCTGTTGAAGAAGGAAAAAGGCCTTGTTTTCAGATTTTTTCAAAAAATATACGGTAGCCGCGGCAACAATAATCAGTACAGATAAAAATGTAAGCGCACAGGTAACTTGAACTTTATGTTCAGCGGCAAAATTGAACAATTTTGTCCATAATGTTATAAATTCGTCAGGGTTTTCAAGGTCCCTTTTGCGAGCACGGGATATTTTTTTTGCTGCCATTATTCCTCCAATAATTTTTTGATTCTCTGCCAGCCTTCTTCCGGAATGTTCGCTCCCATAACCTGACACACTTCATACCCGCAGGCAGAGCCAAGCTTGCCGGATTTTTCAAGACTAAAACCGTTCACTAGTCCAAACAAAAAACCAGAAGCCCAAAGGTCTCCGGCTCCCGTTGAATCCACAGCGGCACCGTCCCCCATGGGTTCAATGGTTATTGTTTTACCGTTATGAGCAATAAAACTCCCCCGTTTTCCAACCTTTAGCACCGCAATCTGCGTGTTTTCGGCCATGGAACAAATTGCTTTGCTTTCATCCGAGTACCCGGTATATGCTTGCGCTTCATCCTCATTGGCAATCAAAATATCAACGAAATCATTGATAATTCTTTTAAGAACTGTCTTGGATTGTTCAACAACTGTAAAACTGGCGAGGTCCAGTGAGACGAGAGCGCCGACGGATTTTGCGGCCTTTAAGGCTTTCATGATGAGATCCTCGTTAAAAAGCAGATACCCTTCGATATGAACAATTGCGGCATTTTTAAAACAATTTTCNNGTGGGCGATGATGATTTAAAAAGGGCTGGATTGACATTGTTTTTTTTCAGGTCTGTTTCAAACAAACGGGCCATATGGCCAGCGCCGCTTTTGCCAACAAAACATGCTTCTCCTCCGAGTTTGCCGATACCCACGACGGTATTACACGCTGACCCACCGGGCACGATGATGGGTTTTTGAGATGTTTGTAAGAGTGTTTGTTCTATAAACTCCCTGTCGACGTATTTCATTCCCCCTTTTACAGCGCCGGTTTTTTCCAAAAAGTCGTCTTCTTCATGTGTAAGTATATCAATTAACGCTGAACCGATACCCACAATCAGTTTTTTGTTCTTGTTTATTGGTCTTATCAGCATCTGTTCATGACTTTATCTTTGTAGAAACACAGGTTCTTTATTTGAGTAAACAACTCGACTCATTACCACACAAGGGACTCATGAATCCACCCCTTGTCCCCGTCCGCATGTTGAATGTGAATCCAGTTCCCTTTGTGTTCAAGAACTTTAAACGGAATTCCTTTTTCGACCTCAAACAGCACCTCAAAACTTGTGTCCGGACCTGATCGAATATTGCAGTTTTCTGTTTTTGTAATTACTGAGGAAAATTTGTCAAGAAGCGTTTTATGAATCCACCCTTCATCTCCTTCAAAATCACGAAAATGGTACCATTGGCCGGACTTTTGAAATACGTCGAGTGGATGGTATTTTTCCACGGCCCATAAGATGTCATAATTTTCCCCCGGTCCAGAACGAATGTTGGCGATGGAAACCGATACAGCCAAGCGTTCAGCTGAAGCGACAGAAACCCATACCAACAGCAGAAAAAATGTTATCCATGAATAATTTTTCATTGTAAAAGGATAAAATGTTAAAATATCATAAACCTGCGCCGTCGGCTGTCAAGCCGCTCGATTCCTTCTTCTTTTGCCATATGTAACGCTGTTTCATAATCCTTTTGCGACAGATAAACAGAAAGTTCTCTGACCTCATCGGCTCTCCCGCAGGGTCTGTACTGCGGCATGATATTGACATAGGTATTCAAAGAAATTTTGCGGGCAATAAATCTCATAATTTCCCGCGTTCCCGAAAGCCCGGAGGGAAGTACCAGGTGCCTGAGTAAAATTCCGCGCTTGGCAATCC
>DNGT01000088.1 GCA_003486165.1 Desulfobacteraceae bacterium | reverse complement strand
CCAGTTTTTGAATTTCCCAGCCCTAATAAATTGATCGGCTTCAGGTATCCTGCGGGCGGCGCCAAGCAGCAGGGCAAAGGCCAAATCTGCCGTTGTCTCCGTCAGCACATCCGGTGTATTGGTCACCATAATACCCCGTTGGGTAGCGGCGGCGATATCGATATTGTCATACCCCACGGCAATGTTGGAGATCACCTTAAGGGATACAAGTTCGTCCATCACCACAGAATCAATTTTATCGTTGAGCAAACAGATAAGACCCGCCTTTCCATGAGCCCTTTTAATCAGTTCCCGAACAGGAAGAATTCTGTCCGAGTCATTGATGTCAATGGTATGGTTTTCTTTTTCTAATATGTCTACGGCCTCATTAAAAACACTTCTGGTAATAAGTATGTCAGCCATTTTGTTATGATCTCCTCTCTAATCTGGCATATTAACATTCTGACAATACTATTTGATCGCCAGTTCGAATCGCTGCTCCTCGACGACTTTTCCCCACTGTCGTCCCTTGTGCTGCTCTACGAGTTGAAAATCATACTTCTCATAAAGGTGTTTGGCGGCATGAAGACCTTCAAAGGTCCAAAGAAAGATGCATCGGTAGTCTTTTTTTCGGCAAAAATCGATGGCCGTTTGGATAAGCAAATTACCGGCACCTTTTCCGCGCAAACTGTCGGACACAATAAACCACCTTAAATGTGCACCCTCGTCTTTGGCATGAATCCCGTCAATGGTAATGGATCCTTCAATGTGACCCTCCTGGGAAGCCGTCCAGAAGCCGTCCTNNGATGAATCCTGCCATCTCTGCAGCTACTTTTGATTCAAAGAAGGGACCGAATCCCCAATGGGTATTGTAGTAAGTCCCATGAAGTTCAACCACCCGACCGATGGAACCGGGAATATAGCCGCTCTTTATCTCTATCTTCGACATATGACTCTGATCTTGCCTTTCTTTATGGCTGTTGGATGTGACTTATGCTTCTATGATATGTTTTTTATATTGCCTATATATATACAAAAATGTAAAGACGGCAAACAATAGTGACGTGATCAAGGCTATTATGGCAATTGTATCTGCGAACTGCTTGCCGAAAAGAATAATGAATAACATGCCGTAAATAAATTGAAAAAGCATCCAATAGAGTCGCAGAAAAACTAAAAATAGAATGGGAGAAAAACACCAAAACAAAAATTTCAAACGTTTTTTCTCTTGTTTCGTTTCATTTTGTCCCATTCCGGCCTGCTGCACTGTTTCAAGTTCGGCAACCCGGCGGCAACGTATCAACACATACATAACTTCAATGCCCACCGGCTTGATTTGTTTCCCGATTAGGATATCCCTTCATCCTGTTTTTATCCATGTCATAAAGAAACCTTATCGTTATTCCAAACGGTAGATTTCTTGCGCGAGATCCAGAAACCAAGAAGGCTTTTGGACGATAACATAAATTAACATCAGGCCGATAATTGGGATGGGAATCACAACATCAACCATTCCAAGCAGGATTAAAACGAATATGGATTTTGTTCGAATGTTCATCATTTTGAAAATGTTAAACTTTTAAATCGGAAATCACAATATTTGGCGCCCTCCATGATGGTCTGTGTTCTTCTTAACTCGATCTGCGGATTAAATCCCTTTAGAAACGAGAAATCTCTGATACACGAAAGAGTGGATCCCACGTCTTTTATCCCCATTTTTTCATACATTTGGGCATATCCACAATACGTAACATCAAAAAACAACTCTCTGTCAGTTTCTTTGATCATCTTTATTTCTATGGCACCATCATTGGCCCATACTTCTTTTACGATTTTATACAGGACGGTCAGAGTGTTTCCTTTATACTCCTTTGCCATCTTTTTCCCTGAGGCTATTGCATCTTCGCTGATGACCTTCCTGGCAATTTTCATGGTTTTTTCATGGCCGATTTCTCCTGCAAAACCATAAATCAGGGAAGAAACAATGGGGGCTTGAATTTCTCTTAACTTCTGATGTGTTATTTTCATTTTAGCCTGTCTTCACTTTACAGAAGTTTCCCTTTTTTCATCGGGAGGTTATTTTTCACGTCTTGCCTTAAAAAATTCGGAAATCAGGCATGTGAAAACGTGTTATCTAAAATTCTTTTGATGAATTTATTCTGGAGATTATATAGCATCATATCAAACATTTATAAAAAATCAACTTGTCAAAAAGATAATCACGAATTTATCAAGATTGACAGTTCGTTTTTTTAATAATAGAACAAGATTAATACTTGATAAATCCATATTAAAAATAGATGGTTGCAGCAAAAATTTATAATCAGTCACTTCAATTTTTTTTCAAAAACATTACAGTCAAAACACATGAAAGAGATTTCTCATAGAGCATCGGTGACTCAAATTTTGTTGACCGTTGCGGCCTTTATAGTGGTTATTGCGGGTATGCGTGCCGCCGTAACCATTGTGGTGCCTTTCCTGCTGGCAGCATTTATCGCCATCATCAGCGCCTCACCGTTATTCTGGTTGCACCGGAAAGGCCTTCCCATATGGCTGGCCCTGATGATCGTAATTTTTGGCGTTTTATTAATCGGCTTCTTAATTTCAGGACTGGTCGGATCATCAATCAAAGATTTTTCAGATGATCTTCCGGCATATGAAGCCAAGCTTCGTGCGCTTATCGCCGGAGTGGTAACCTGGCTGGAATCACACAAAATAGATACGGCAGGCCTTGCAGTAACGAAACTGTTTGATACGGGAGCAGCCATGAAGCTTGTTGCCGGGGGATTGAACAGCCTGGGGCAGGTCCTCACCAATGGGCTTTTAATTTTGATGATCGTGATTTTTATTTTAATCGAAGCATCAAGTTTTCCGGTCAAGCTGCATACAATCTTCGGAGATGAAAAAAACGCTCTGGAAAATTTCGACAAGTTCATCAACACCGTTAAACAATATATGGCCATTAAAACCTGGGTGAGTCTTGCTACCGGCATTGCGGTTTTTATCTTGCTTGCCGTTGTCGGGGTTAATTATGCTGTGCTTTGGGGCCTTTT
>DNGT01000364.1 GCA_003486165.1 Desulfobacteraceae bacterium | reverse complement strand
GAACGGGCCGTTTTTACAGGGGTATGGTGGATCAAGACCCTGATAATAATCTGATTCCGCTCCGTTTAGACCTGTGATGGCATCATCATCTCCGGAGTCGAGCCAATCTTTGATGGAATTGATGATCGTCATCGGTTCCATATCCTCAAACGCTTCATTTTTATATATTAACAGGCTTAAAAATCGCTCCCACATAACCCTTTGGGATTCATTATAGCTGCGTCCTTCAGGGAATTGTACAAGGCTGTTAATCTGAATTTTACCGAGTTCATCCTTGATGGTTAAGGTGATGCTGCCATCTTCAAATTGGATATCATTCAGAATTTCGCTAATTTTTTCAGAATCGGCCCAGTCCTCCTGAAGTGAATCAAAATTTGTATCTTTTTTGTCTTTGATCAACATTGCTGCTGCAAGATTTACACCTGACGACGCCATATGCATCAGCGTAATGCGGTCTCTGGTGGTGGCCGCCGAAAAGACTGCTGATCGCATTTTTTTATTCATTTCCAGTGATGCCGCTATGAGTATCGTAACAATGGACAATGTGACAAGAAGAGCGATTCCGTGGTTGTTTTTAAGAAATTTTATCGTCATGAATTTTATTCTTATTCTTTCTTCTTCCGATACACCGGCAGCGTTACCATGGTTTTGAACCACAAAGAGCCTGAACTTTCGGCCAATTCGAGATTTATATCGATTGCTTTAGGTGTTGAATATCCGAAGTCTTCATCATCGGAATCCCAAAAATCATGCGCTGTTCCATCTTGATCATAATATTTAAATGTCAAAGATTTAACGTCTGTGCACAATACAGGATCTCTGGCCTTTTCTTCAAATGTTTCATAGGGATACAAGTTGTCTGCCCGTTTCAACACATAATTTCCATCACCTGAAGCCTTAACGTAGTAAACGATTTCCGCAATTCCTTTTTCCGTTTTCCCGCCAAAGGATAGGTGTGCCAGGGAAGTAAATCTAAGTCTGGGGAAGGAGACTCCTTGAATATCAAAATTTTCGCCGACAATTCGATAAAGTTCAGGTGGTTCGCCCAAAACCGGTGGTGAGTAACCTGGAGGTAATGTTAAATGGATGGATTCAAAATCAACAATCATTTGGTTCAAACAGTTTTTTGCCATTTCATAAGATGCGGTCCCCTGATCAGAGGTTTCGTTTCCAGATAATAGGGAAGTATATGAAGTAAAAATGGTTGTGACGATGATGGCGAAAATAAAAATCGCAATCATGATCTCAAGCAATGTAAAGCCGAGATCCGAAGAGCTTGAAGCGAATACCCGATGACAAGAACGGATGGCAGGCAGCATGTGATTTTTTTGTAACTTTTCAAGCATTACTTACGACCTCGAACCATCGCCATAATTTAGTCCTTTCAAACAAATCGATTTCGTTAGTCTTCGCATTCAGCTTCGACCCGACAAGAAAGAACTTCATGTAATTTAAATCAACTTATTGAAGCTCCCTGCAGCCCCGCAAAGCGGGATTTCCGCTACGCTCCAACCCCCAGGATCGGGATCTACACTGCGCTCCGACAAGCTGCGGAGAATGCGCTCGCTTTTTCAGTTCAAGTTTAACACCCGAATTTTGCTAAAATTTCCTTGAAGTGACCGATTTTCGTAACATCTAAAGTATTACACGGCATCAATCCTTCAAATATTTATAAGCCCTTAAATTGTAGATAAATCCATCGTTGTTTAAAGATATAAGGAGGTCAATTTTTTTCAGATCTTTAACCATATTTCCAAGTGCTGTCGACTCAACATCACCAATGGCAATATTCCAGCGGTAATCCGGGAATTCATCTCCAAAATCACCTGAATCGTCACCTATATCTTTCAGACTTTCTGACTCAATTTCAGCCATTTTTATTTGTGCCAGCATGGGAGCAGTCGCATAAAATCTTACTTCATTGTTCATGGAAACGGTCTGTGCATGCATCTTATACACACTGACAAGAACAATGGCGATGATGGAAAGTGCGACCATGACTTCAAGCAGCGTAAAACCCCTTTGAGGTTGTAGGCTCTGGGCAGCGGTTTGCTCCGCTGTCATTGCTCGTCTTGGGTGGTGATCTACCGCTTTTTTCATTTTGTCTTTTGACCTCTTTCCTCTATTACCTGCTTATGCGTTTAACTCAATCCTCAAATTCCTCATAACTATTATACAAACGAACCCGGAGTAAAAAAGGTTCGATAATAAAAGAAATTTTTTCATTATTGTCATTTTCAAGATGAATTATTGCCTTGTCAGAATAACCCTTTTCATTAAAATAAATATCTGCCTGACCCACAGATATTTTTTTTTGATCCGGATATTCAACATCCAGTAGTTTTATGTCCTCCGGAAGTTTATATGCATTCGTTTCTGCAGATTGAAGCGCTTCTTCGAGCATTGCTTCGTGGGTTATCCACAATTTGTTAGAATCAAGGCTCACGTGAAGAATATATCTTCTTTGCTCTCTGGCCGCACTTTCTTTTATAAATGGAATTTTCAATAAAATCCATCGCGACACTTCTTTGGTGCTATCTGACAGAACATTACTCTGAAATCGAGGAAATGCAAAAAATAGCATAATGCTGATCAGAGAAATAACGACGATGAGTTCTATAAGCGTGAAACCTTTGATTCGTTCGAAGCCAGGCATAATGGTTTATTGGCATGTAAAATTTAATGAATGCCCAAAAACATTTTACGGGTTCATCAACATGTATACATTAATGAAAATCGGTGGTCATAGAAGGAGAGAGCGTAGGGTTATGATTATTCAATCTCCCAGCTGTTAATATCTTTGTTCTTGTCTTCGCCCCCTTGGACACCGTCTGAACCATATGATATGATGTCATAATCACCGTGAGCACCAGGAGAAAGATAAATAAAATCATTGCCCCATGGATCTTTTGGTAGTCTTCCTTTATCGAGATACCCGCCTTTGCGCCAATTCTTTGGCAGCGTCCCTGTCTCGGGCTTCTCAATAAGTGCCTGAAGTCCCTGTTCCGTATCCGGGTACCCGCCATTATCAAGCTTATATAAATTCAGGGCTGTTTCCAGGCTCTCGATCTGCAATTTTGCTTTAAGTTGTTTTGCCTCTTCAGGACGACCCATGATCCGCGGTATGATAAGCCCTGCGAGGATCCCAAGGATGACGATGACAACCATTAGTTCAATCAGTGTAAATCCACGGCAGTCTGCTTTTTTAAAAAAAGATATACGATTCATTACTTTCCACCTATAAATACAATTGGTCCTTAAAAAATTTCTTTTGGCCTGTGAGACCAAATGCTTTTTAGATATATTGTGATGCAAAACTTTAGTTTTTTTAACATCTATTATCTAACAAGCGTGCTCATTTCAAATATCGGCAGGCATATCGAAAGAACAATAAAGCCGACAATAACAGCCATAATTAATATCATAACAGGTTCTAGAAGTGATGTCATGCTCATTATACTATTTTCCACTTCATTCTCAAATACATCTGCGATTTTATCCAGCATGGCTTCCAGCTTTCCGCTCTGTTCTCCTACCTGAATCATTTGAATAGTAAGATCAGGAAATATTTTGCTGCTTGCCAGAGCAGGTCCCAATCCCTGTCCTTTTCCCACTTCTTTTGAAGCCTCCTCAATTGCATCGGAGATGAGGGCATTGTCGACGATATTCCTTACAATTTCAAGAGCAGACAGCATGGGAACGCCATTTTCAAGAAGTGAAGCAAGTGTTCGGGAAAAACGAGCCACAGCTATTTTTTTGGCTAAAAGTCCAAAACGTGGTAATAAGAGTTTTGTTTTATCGAAAAAATAGCCCCCTTTTTCAGTTTTCCGAATGCGGTTTAGTGCAAACAAGACGACTGCCAAAACAATTAAAATCATCCACCAGTAGTTCTTAAAAATGCCACTGATTTTGATAAGAAAAAGCGTTGGTGCAGGTAGCGTTTGATTCATATCAGAGAAAATGGACGTTATGTTGGGAACAATAAATGTCAAAAGAAGAAACAGAACGAGCATTCCGATACAGCACATTAAAATCGGATAAGCCATAGCCGCTCGAATGCGATTTTTTAAGGCCTCCTGTTTTTCAGTGATGTCGGCAAGCCGTTCTAATACGATGTCAAGGGCCCCTGAAGATTCGCCAGCTTTAACCATGTTGACATACAGTGATGAAAAAGTCCCTGGAAACAAAGACAGCGACCGGGCGAAGCTGTTCCCTTCCACAATTGAATCCTTGATCTTTGCCAGCATTTTTTTAAATGCTTGAGACCTGATTTGTGATATCAGGGCATCCATGGCCGAAACAAGCGGAAGGCCTGCACCCAACAGGGTTGCCAGTTGCTTCGTCATCATTGAAATCTCATAGGGTCTGACGCGGGAAAAAGAAGCTCTAAAAGAAAAAGACTTTGGTGTCTTTATTGTTGAAGTATCATGGACTTCTTTAATGGAAACCGGAAAGATTTTAGATGTCCGCAGTTTCTGACGGGCTGTACGTGAGCTGTCTGCATCAATGATTCCTGAGATTGTCTTGCCTTTTATATCCAGAGCTGTATATTCATATACCGGCATTGTAAAGAACCTTTAGTTTCTCAATGACAAGTTTTGTGCTTTTTGTGGCAAAGTATGTTTATTTCTTTAGCATTCTAAAAAGCTGTTTGTTCCCGGATCGTTCAGGTTGGAATGCAAGTCATTGTTTGATTTTCATAAATCAAAATGATAATATCTTTATTTTGTGAGCTTTTCAAGAAATATTGTGGGTTTGATTAAAAGCGAGTCTTTGACATTTTTACTCAAATTGAGCAATTGTCGAGCTTATAGCCCTATCACTACTTTGAAACACTCAATTTAGTTTATATGAGCGGTCGGGGAGTTTTTCTCCTAAATCCTTGAATATAGCGGAATGGGTGATCTTTTTTTAAA
>DNGT01000417.1 GCA_003486165.1 Desulfobacteraceae bacterium | reverse complement strand
TTTACGAAGCCGTCAATTTTTAATTTGTAAACGTTGAACATATTGTGGCAATATATTTCAACCTCAGTAGAGGTTTAGGATTAATGCAAACATTTTTGAGTCCAGTGAGCGGATCATGGTTGCAGGCTTAGGAATCGTTACATTCAGGCTGCATGATTGTCACTCTTTAAAAGCCAAAAGAAAAATTGTCAAATCGATCATCGGCCAGATGCGTAACAATTTCAATGCCTCGGTTGCAGAAATAGGATCAAATGATATATACCAACGCGCTATGATAGGATTTGCCCTGGTCGGAAATGATCGAGTGGTTATAAATTCCAAAATAGACAAAATCTTCAATCTCGTTGAGGAGCTGAATCTGGCTGAGGTCATCGGCACAGAAATGGAGATTATCAATATATGAAACCGTTTTCACGATCTGACAGGGTCAGCGGTCAAATACAAAAAATGTTGTCGGATTTACTTCTTAAAAAAATTAAAGATCCCCGTCTCGAAGCTGCTACAATTACGGGCGTAAAGATGTCACGGGATTTAAAATTTGCACGGGTGTATTTTGTTACACCCGGTGGCAAAGAAAGTATGGAAGCGGCTATTGAAGGATTTAAGAGCGCGCTTGGATATGTAAAGCGTAAACTTGCCGCCCAGTTGGGATTGCGTTATATGCCGGAGCTTAGATTTTTTTACGATGATTCGTTTGATTACGGATCACACATTGATAAAATCATTAAGTCAGTAAAATCAGGAAATGAATTCAATAATACAACAATTTAATAATAGTAACAAAATTCTAGTGGCTACTCATGCCCACCCTGACGGCGATGCCATCGGATCTCTGATCGCTCTGGGGCTGTCTTTAGAGGCATTGAATAAAAAAATAACCTTATATTGTGAAAGTCCCATTCCGGCGGTATATCGCTTTCTTCCGGCAGTTCATCGTGTCGCAAGGAAGATTGGCGGTTTAAATTACGATATGGCCGTTATTCTTGATTGTGGCGACTTGAGCCGGGTTGGAGAGGCTGTCTCCTTCGTGAAACAGATACCGGTAATTGTGAACATCGACCATCATATTACAAATACGCGTTTTGGTCATTTTCAACTGATAGACACATCCGCATGTGCCACCGCCGAAATCGTTTACCGGCTGATAAAACAGATGGATTTACCCTTTAATAAACCCGTCGCCACTTCAATATATACCGGAATTTTAGCAGATACAGGTTCATTTCGCTTTTCAAATACCAACAAAGCAGCCTTTGCTATTTGTCAGGAAATGATGGAAATCGGCGTCAATCCTCACAATATTGCCCGGCATGTATATGGCACCTATTCTCTGAGTCGAATAAAACTTTTAAATCTTGCCCTTGACTCTATTGAGCTGTCCAAAAACGGCAAACTGTCAATCATGACGCTGACCAAAGAAATGTTTGATGAAACCCATACACAACCCGAGGATGTTGACGGCCTTATTAATTACGCAAAACGTATTGAGGATGTTGAAGTCGCAGCACTGATACAGGAGCACCATAACGGTAAAGAAAAATCAAGGACGCCTAATCGTTTTCATGTCAGCCTCCGTTCTGATGGGAATGTTGACGTTGCCGCCATCGCATCTTTGTTTGGTGGGGGCGGTCACGCCAGTGCTGCCGGATTTAGTATTGAATCGACACTTTCTAACATAAAATCAAGGATTTTTGGTCTGGCTGATAAAATATAACCCGACATCTGAACGTTACATGCCAAATTTTGAAAGGCAAGAATTGAGCGGGGTTATCGTTGTTGATAAACCCCCGGGCATCACCTCCGCCAAAGTGGTGGCCCGCGTTAAGAAATGGCTGAAAGCAAGAAAAGCAGGACATACCGGTACACTTGATCCTTTTGCAACAGGTGTGCTTGTATGCTGCATCAATCGCGCAACAAAGCTTTCCAGATTTTTTCTACACGGCAAAAAAAAATACGAGGCTGTTCTTCACCTTGGCGTTGAAACAGATACACAGGATTCAACCGGAATCGTTACGAACGTATGTCATAATGTAGAATTTTCTAAAAAAACAATAGAATCCGCATTTAAAAGGTTTGAAGGAAATATACAGCAGCTGCCGCCGGTTTATTCGGCCTTAAAACATAAAGGGATTCCCCTTTACAAACTTGCGCGCAGCAAGAAACCTGTACAGAAACCGGCACGACAAGTTTCTATAATAACCTTAAAGATACTTGAGATTCATCCGCCATTCATACGCTTTGAGGTCTTTTGTTCTGCCGGGACATATATTAGAACCCTGTGCGCAGACATTGGCGCATCCTTAGGATGCGGTGGTCACCTAAAAGAACTCAGGCGCATTGAAAGCAGTGGATTTACAATTACGGATGCTGTAACATTAGAAGAACTGGAAGATCTGACTTTATCTGAAAAATTATCTGACCGGTTAATCAGCATGTCAAATGCCTTGAAGGATATGCCGGAATATATTGCTGACAAGGTTTTGGTCAACAAAATAAACCATGGTTATATCATAACAAAAAATGATTTTATGGCTGAAAAAATTAACGCTTTTGAAGGCTTTATCAAAATCGTCGATACCAATAAAACGCTTGTGGCGGTACTAAAGCACGCCAAAGATAAGAACAGGTATGACTATTGTTGTGTGTTCAACAGTTGAATTCATAATAACGTACATATTAATAAAAGGAGGCAAAACAAATTGGTCTTGACATCAAACGAGAAAAAACAATTAATTGAGCAGTTTAAAGTACATGAAANNGGTCTTTTTCGAGAACAGATAAGACAGGTTACAGATTACCGGATGGCAGTATCGTTCAATCAAAAATAGGATAACGCCAATAATTTTACCTTCATCAGGTCATAAGTTTTATCAATTTTGCCATCAGCAATTGAATGAACATCAATTTTAATGAAGACATACACGATGCCTTTCAATTGGATCCATCGAACCCACGAGAAATCCGTGCGATACATGTTGATGTTTTTTATTCCGACGAAAAAAGACCTCCAAGTTGGGGGACAAACACGGGTTTGAAGCTGCTTGGCTTTTAGGAGACAAATATGGAAACTTTATTAAAAACAGAAATTAGAGGAAAAACTCTAAGTATCGAAAGCGGCAAACATGCCAAACAGGCTTCCGGTTCAGTTGTGGTTCGATATGGGGACACCATTGTACTTGTGGCTGTTGTATCATCTCATGAAGAACGGTCGGCTGATTTTTTGCCGCTAACCGTTGAGTATCAAGAAAAGGGTTATGCAGCGGGCCGAATACCCGGGAATTATTTCAGGCGTGAAATCGGCAGACCCAGTGAAAAGGAAACCCTGACAGCCCGAATTATCGATCGCCCCATTCGACCACTCTTTCCCAAAGGATATCGATTTGAAACTCAAGTTATTGCAACAGTATTGTCCATGGATCAGGAAAACGACCCCGACACGCTTGCTCTGATTGGGGCATCTGCTGCCCTAGAAATATCAGATATTCCATTTGAAGGGCCTATTGCATGTGTCCGTGTGGGACGAATAGACGGTCAATTTAAAATCAATCCCACCGTCGACGAATATGAAAATTCCGACATCAACATTATTGTCGCCGGATCAAAAACCGGTGTTGTGATGGTAGAAGGAGGCGGCAATATTGTCAGTGAATCGGATATGCTGGAAGCCATTTTTTTCGGCCATAAGTCCATGCAGCCGATTATAGATATGCAGCTGAAACTTAAAGAAATCAACGGCGTACCAAAACGAACCTTCATGCCGATCCAAAGAGATGAGGCGCTTGTTGAAACCATTGAATCCAAGACATCTTCAAAGATATATGACGCCCTGGCGATACCCGAAAAAAGTAAACGCAGTGCAGCCCTTCACGATTTAAAATCGGAGATGTTCAAAGAATTGGGAGAAGCAAATGCGGACCAAAAGGACCAAGTAGACGGTATATTTAATGACTTAATAAAAAAAATTAGCCGAAACATCATCCTCAAAGAAAGACGCCGTATCGACAATAGAAAATTTGATGAAATAAGACCCATTGCTTGCGACATTGACATATTGCCCAGACCTCACGGCAGCGCCCTCTTTACAAGGGGAGAAACCCAGGTGCTCGGTGTGATGACCCTTGGATCGGGTCAGGACGAGCAGCGGGTGGAAACGTTGATCGGAGAAGAACAAAGACCCTTTATGCTCCATTACAATTT
>DNGT01000388.1 GCA_003486165.1 Desulfobacteraceae bacterium | reverse complement strand
CATGGGCCGGGGCTTTTTTGATCTGCATTGCCGGCATTATTACCACCCGACGAACCGAAGCACACGTGCTTGTAGACGCAGCAGTCGGAAAAACTCTTGATTCCTGAATTAAAAGGTAAGAAAGAATGTGAGAAAGTAGGAAGACTATTAGGGATCAAGGATTGGGGATTAAAGGATAAAGAACAAAACGGATTTAAACGGAAAATCTATAACCCTGAGCTCATATGGAAGATAACATGACAAGAGAAAATCGGACATTAGACCTTACCGCTATGGCGATGCTGGTGGTGCTGTGCGCAAGCTGGGGGCTACAGCAGGTGGCGATCAAGGTTGCCATCGGTGGTGTCCCGCCGTTGCTGCAATCGAGTATCCGGTCCGTGGGCGCTACAATCTTCATCTGGCTCTGGATGACAGTGCGCCGGGAACCTTTACTGGAGAGAGACGGCACCCTGCGGTGGGGAATCGCGGCAGGTCTTCTTTTTGCCGCAGAGTTCATTCTGATCTACTGGGGTTTGGAATATACAAACGCATCACGTGCGGTTATCTTTTTGTACACGTCGCCGTTTGTCGTGGCACTGGGGGCTCAGCTATTCATTCCCGGGGAGAACCTCCGGATAATTCAAATCATCGGTTTGTGCTGTGCCTTTGCGGGCATCGTCGTTGCATTCAGGGAATCACTGAGTTATCCCACCCATCGAATGCTCGTCGGTGACGGTATGCTGGTGGGAGCGGCCGTTATATGGGGGGCTACCACGGTTATGATCAAAGCGTCTCCTCTATCGAGAATCAAACCGAGCAAAACTTTGCTGTACCAGATAGCCGTCTCTGCGGTGGTCCTGCCGGTGGGGTCTCTGGTAAAAGGTGAACTGGGTATTGTCTTCATGACACCCCTGATTGCCGGGTGTATCTTATATCAGACGGTTTGGGTGGCGTTTATCACTTACCTGGCGTGGTTTTGGCTTATCCGCCACTATCCGCCTTCACGTCTGGCATCCTTTACTTTTCTCACACCGCTTTTCGGCGTTCTTGCAGGGGGGGTGTTGCTTGACGAGCCTATTACAGATGGTTTGTTGCTGGCTCTGATTCTGGTAGGTGCGGGTATTTACCTGGTTAACCGACCGAAACCCGCAAAATTTAAACAAAAAGTATTCGAGGATTCAAGGAATCAAGGATTCAAGTAAGTACAATGGTCAGGACAAATCCAATCATGAAAACACGAAAGAAAACCGACCCCTGACCTCTGACATCCGACACCTGTTATTATCCTTGACAAATACATTTCTAAGCTTAAAGTGAATATAGATNNCTCCGCCGGTCGAAGATAGCACTTGCGGGGCGGTAAGGCGGAAAAGCCCGTCAGAGGCGAACAAGCCCTGAACCCTTTCATGGAGATCGATATGGAACTTCGTATTCTCGGTACTTCCGACATCAACATATCCCCGATCATTATGGGAACTTGGCAGGCCGGCAAAGACATGTGGGTGGGCATCGATGATGCTGAATCGACACTGGCGATAAAAGCGGCATATGATGCGGGTATCACAACATTCGATACGGCAGAGGTCTATGGTAACGGCCATTCGGAAAGAATNNATCGCCACCAAGGTATTTTCAAATCATCTGCAATACAATCAGGTCATCGAAGCATGTCATGGATCTTTAAAAAATCTTAACACCGATTATATAGATCTCTATCAGATCCATTGGCCTCCAGGTTCTTTTGGCGCCAAAAAAGTCCCTCTGGAAGAAACCATGCGCGCCATGACCGACTTGAAAGCACAGGGTAAAATTCGCGCCATCGGTGTTTCCAATTTCTCTCGATCGCAGCTTGAAGTCGCTGCAACATACGGAAGAATCGAGAGCCTCCAGCCGCCCTATTCATTGTTTTGGCGCAAGGTTGAGACTGATGCCATGCCGTATTGTCTTGAGAACCATATCACTTTGCTTGCGTATTCTTCCATGGCCCAAGGACTTTTGACCGGAAAATTCGGTCCGGATCATACATTTGCCAAAGGTGACCACCGTTTCAGAAACAAACTATTTCAGCCGGAAAATTATGAGCGTGTCCAGAAGGCATTGGAAAGACTCCGTCCTATTGCAACGGCGAATCATATCACCCTGGGGCAACTGGCCCTGAGCTGGGTCATTTCCCAACCCGGAACATGTGCCATCGCCGGTGCCCGTAATGCCGAACAGGCTGTTCAAAATGCTGCGGCTGGGAATGTTCGCTTGTCTGAAGAACATTTGACGGCCATCGATGACATTGGCAAAATGGTCACGGACCCATTGGATAATAACCCGGTCATGTGGAGCTGGTAGCCCGAATATTCTATGAGAATTTTCGAGAGGACTTTTTCGTTTTTAGACCCCGGTTAAATAAAGAAAAATGAGGATCATTAGGCGTCAAGGAGTCAAGGAATCAAGGGTTCAAGGGAAATGCTTAAAAATTAGAGATGCTTTATGAAGGGATAAGAGAGATTAGAAGGATGCTCAAAGCCTTGATAACATCATTAGAAAACAACGACTCGAACCTTTTGGGTTAAACTCTGACCCCTGAACCATGGTAAACCCTGAAATGATAGTATTCAAAAATCATCGTCGAATAATGTTATGGAGGAAAAGATGGAAACCAAAGATTCTTATACAAAGAAGATGAAGGCCAAGTTCGATGATTTAAACTACAAGTGGAACGTTGAACGAAATAAGCTGGAAGCCAAAGCCCAACATGCCAAAGTCGAAGTAAAAAAGAAATTTGAAGAACAATTGAAAACCCTTCAAGAAAAGCGCGAAAAAATGAGTCAGAAGCTGGATCAAGTTGATACGGCCAGTGAAGACGCGTGGAAAGACATTAAAGAAGGCGTGGACAACGCATGGAAGTCCCTGAACGAGGCCATAAAAAAAGCGCGATCACACTTTGATTAGATACCTGAGTTTTGGCAAAGTGTGGTTCGCCGCTTTCAATTGTTGAAATAGGTTCTAAAAAAAGAAATCGTGGTAACGGAACCATCACAAGATAAGAAACGGAAGGGAATAATGCTGCTTATCGTACACGCCCAAATAGATCTTCAGCAGCATTGAAACTTGAGGCATATATATTAAGGTTTGAAGGTGATACGCTAATCAAAATAACATCTACCTTGGAAAAAGGCAATTGATGGGACAGGCTTGAGAAACAATTTCCCAANNTAAAGAGGACTGTTAAAAAAGATGAATTATTGTAATCAATGCGGTTCAAAACTGGCCTATCGCATCCCTAAAGGCGATGATCGGTTGCGTTTTATCTGCGATGTCTGTCAGACCATCCATTATCAAAACCCCAAGTTGGTGGTGGGCTGTATCCCTGTGTGGGAGGACCGCATTTTATTGTGTCGACGTTCCATCGAACCGCGATACGGCAAATGGACCATTCCGGCAGGATATTTTGAACAAGGCGAAACGGTTGAAGCGGGGGCAAAACGGGAACTCAATGAGGAGGCCGGAGCGACCGTCGAATTTCTCGAACCCTATGCCCTCTACAATCTTGTCTTTATCAGCCAGGTCTATCTCATATTTTGGGGTCCATTGAAGGATAGAAATTTTCGATCAGGATACGAGAGCCTGGAGACTCTGCTGTTCAAGGAACAGGAGATTCCCTGGGATGATCTGGCCTTTACCGTGGTCAGGGAAGTCCTACGCCGATATTACAAGGATTTCTTAAAAGGTGTCTTTCCATTTTACATGGATGAGATCCTGCCGGAAGGGTTTAGCCACATTTAGCATGAACGTTTCCAAAGACCCAAAATGTAACCCACACACCGGTGAGTCTCCCGCAAAGCCGAAAGGGGTAACTTGATGAATCACCGATATATCCGCTGGATTGTTCCGGTGCTGATTATTGCAGTTATAGCCATTATCGTATGGTTTTTCACTCGACCGAAGCATGTCGAGGTTGTCGTTAAGCCCGTGGATCGCGGCATTGTAGAGCGAACCGTAGCAAATACACGTGCGGGAACCGTGAAAGCCTGCCGGAGGGCCAAACTCTCTCCAAGTGTTGGAGGTCAAATTGCAAAACTCCCTATCCATGAGGGAGACACGGTGAAAGAAGGAGACCTTCTTCTTGAAATTTGGAACAAGGATCTGGTTGCGGAAGTTCAACTGGCCCAAAGCGAAGCCGAGGCTGATAGGGCTCGTGCAAGGGCGGCATGTTTGAAGGCCGAAGTCTCCCAGCGGGAAGCCAGGCGCCTTGTAAAGCTTCTTGAAAAAGGAGCAGCTTCGGAAGAACAGACAGACAAAGTCGTAACCGATGCCAAAGCCCTCAAGGCGGATTGCAAAGCAGCAGAGGCATCCATTCTAAGGAGCGAGGCCCGTATCGGCGTTGTCAAAGCAAATCTGGCGCGTACCCGCCTTATCGCTCCTTTTGATGGGGTTGTCGCGGAAATCAACGGAGAGCTGAGTGAATTCGTAACACCATCACCCATTGGCATTCCCACGCCGCCGGTGGTGGACCTTATCGACAACGCCTGTTTTTATATCACTGCACCCATCGATGAAGTCGATGTTCCTAAAATTGCATCTGGAATGACTGCCCGGGTGAGTCTGGATGCCTTTGGTGATCGCCGTTTTCCCGGGAAGGTCCGCCGGATCGCGCCCTATGTGTTTGATCTCGAAAAACAGGCCCGCACCGTGGACGTGGAGGTAGAATTCACCATTCCGGAAGACATCCGGAAAATGCTGGCCGGTTACAGCGCGGATGTGGAAATCATATTGGATGTTCGGCAAAACACGCTGCGCATCCCCACCTCGGCTGTTCTGGACGGGGATCGCGTATTTGTTTATCTGCCCGGTGATAAAGTGATAAAAACACGCGATTTCAAAAGTGGAATTTCCAATTGGAACTATACTGAAGTCATTTCCGGACTGAAGCCGGACGAACTGGTGGTGATCAATGCGGATGCCGCTGGAATTAAAGACAATGCATCCGCAGTGATATCCAAAGAGGAGCGATGATTCATTTAGCCGGTATCGAAAGGACGTTTCTGGTGGGTGATGAAGCGGTTCACGCACTCAGCAACGTGAACTTCAAGGTCCAACAAGGGGAATATGTCGCCATCATGGGTCCTTCGGGATCAGGAAAATCGACCCTGCTTAATATTATTGGGCTTTTGGACAGGCCGGACAAGGGGATCTATACTTTAGAGAACCTGGACACCACCGACTTGACCGATGACCAGCAGGCATCGGTTCGCCGCAACAAAATCGGTTTTGTCTTTCAGTTTTTTCATCTGGTACCCCGGCTTACCGCTGCCGAAAATGTGGAATTGCCGATGATCCTTGCAGAAGTGGATCCTGTTTCCAGAAAATCCCGGGTCGAGGCGGCCCTATCTTCTCTCGGCCTCAGCGACCGTGCCAAACATCGCCCGGACCAATTATCCGGGGGACAGCGTCAACGCGTGGCCATTGCCAGGGCCACCATTATGCAGCCGGATGTAATTCTCGCGGATGAGCCCACCGGCAATCTGGACCGAACGTCCGGGACTGAAGTCATCCAGATACTCGAAGACCTTAATAATAAAGGCATGACCCTGATGATGGTGACCCACGATCCCGATCTGAGCAAACGGGCTGCCCGGAGAGTACAGCTGGCGGACGGAAAAATCTCAACAGATACCGGGGGATTTTGAAATAATGAGGACCGGAGATGTCATTNNTACGTCACCAACGAGTTTGCCTCTCTGGGCAGCTACCTGCTGATCGTATTGCCGGGGCGGTCCGAAACAACCGGCGGACCGCCCCCGCTGCTGGGGCAAACCCCCCGGGATCTTACGCTGGAAGACGCACTGTCCCTTACCCGGCATTCCGCTATCCGCCGTGTGGCACCGATCACGGTAGGTTCCGCCCCGGTTTCCTGGAAGCATCGAGACCGGGAAGTGACGATTCTCGGTTCCACGGAAGCGCTTTTTGAAATCCGCCATCTTTCAATGGCCCAGGGCAGGTTCCTCCCCGCNNATCGGCGAACGCCGTTTTCGGGTTATCGGGGAACTGGCCAAAAAGGGGCAGTCGCTGGGGTTGGATATGGGAGACGTGGCGGTTGTCCCCGTCTCCTCTGCACAGACCCTGTTCAATACCTCATCGCTTTTTAGAATTTTAGTACAGGCCAACGGCCGCGATGCAATTTCCAGAGCCAAGGAAACCATATTGACAACCATCCGGGAACGACACGAAGGCGAAGACGATGTCACCGTCATTAC
>DNGT01000302.1 GCA_003486165.1 Desulfobacteraceae bacterium | reverse complement strand
GGATTTAGGAGAAAAACTCCCCGAACCCTTAATTAATAATAAGATGTATTTTTAACTTGACAAGAACAATGTGGTATTTATCTTTAATAGGAATCATTATTATTAATGTAGTGGTATCCAATTCTAAAATTATTCTTTCCGTAAAGGAGGTAAAATGGAAAAAAATAACGCGTTATCCAAAAAAAAGGAAATTAATCCAAAGGATGTTACAACGTGTGATGCCACAATACAAATGTTGAACAAAGCCAAAAGAGACGGCGTAGAGACCGCATTTGACAGGGCTGCCAGTATGAAAGCATGCCCTATTGGTGTGGAATCCGCATGCTGTAAGCATTGCGGCATGGGTCCCTGCAGATTGAATGCCAGGGATCCCTATGGCAAAGTCGGGGTCTGTGGTGCAACCATTGATACGATTATGTCCCGAAATTTTGCTCGTATGATTGCTGCCGGCAGTGCAGCCCACACCGATCACGGGATGGCCATGCTCGATCTTTTCCGTGAAGTGGTAAAAGGCAATATTACGGATTACAAAATCAAAGATCCGCAAAAACTCGAAGAAGTTGCGACCGCCATCGGCATTGAAATCGAAGGACGTGAACTCCATGATATTGCTATGGATTTGTATGAAGAACTGGAGCGTACCTATACACAGTTAGAAGGAGAAATCCCCTTTGTCAAGCGAGTTCCCGAAAAAACACTTGAAACATGGAGAAAACTGGGAATTGTACCCAGGGGTGCCATGCGGGAAATTATGGAGTTGATGCACCGAAGTCATATGGGTGTGGATCAGCATTATGAAAATATCACCAAACAGTGCAGTCGAACTGCCCTTGCCGACGGTTGGGGGGGATCGATGGTGGCCACTGAAATATCCGATATTCTTTTCGGAACTCCTTCTCCTGTCAGTGTCGAAGTAAATATGGGTGTCCTTAAGGAAGACCAGGTCAATATCATCGTACATGGTCATGAACCGAACCTTTTTGAATCGATGCTGGTGTCTGTGAATGAACCGACACTTGTTGAAGAAGCCAAAAAAGCAGGGGCCGCGGGTATCAATCTGGTGGGAATGTGTTGTTCGGGCCTGGAAATGTTTGGACGTCACGGGATACCTCACGCAGGAAACTTTATGTCCACTGAAACCATACTGGTCACCGGCGCCGTCGATGCCATGACCGTTGACGTACAGTGTATCAAGCAGGGATTGGCCAAAGTGGCTGAGTGTTATGGTACCCCACTGATCACCACCAATCCGCGATGCCATATAGAAGGCGCTCAGCACATTGAATTCAATGAACACAAACCAAGTGCCTGCACCGATGAGATCGTCATAAAGGCCATTTCCCGGTTCAAAAACAGAACCGCGAAGATAGAAATCCCAAGGAATAAAAGTGTGGGTATTCACGGGTTCTCCCACGAGTATATCAATTATATGCTCGGCGGGACCTTTCGAGGGTCATACACGCCGCTCAATGACAATATTATTAACGGTCGGATCCGAGGGATTGCCGGCGTGGTGGGATGCACCAATCCAAGGGTAAAACAGGACTGGGTTCACGTAGAACTGGTTAAGGAGTTAATTAAAAATGACGTCCTCGTTCTCCAGACCGGCTGTTCTCAGATTGCCCTTGCCAAAGCTGGCTTGACCATCCCTGAAGCGGCTATTCTCGCCGGACCGGGGTTGCAAGAAGTCTGTGAAACCGTTGGAATGCCTCCGGTTTTGGGTTTCGGTGCCTGTGTAGATAACAGTCGCCTTCTCATTGCAGCTTCCGCCATGGTCAAAGAAGGCGGTCTGGGACACAGCATCGCTGAATTGCCGCTGGCCGGCGCTGCACCCGAGTGGATGAGTGAAAAAGCCATCTGCATCGGTCAGTATTTCGTTGCATCGGGAGTGTTTACCGTTTTCGGCGTAACCTTCCCTATTATTGAAGAGACCAAGTTTCATAAGCTATTGTTTGAGGGCCTGGAAAAACAAGGCCTTGGGAAATGGGGTTTTACAGCCGATCCATATGAGATGGCGCGCATGATGATTGCGCACATCGATAAAAAGAGAAAAGAGCTCGGCATCGACAAGGCCAGGGAAAGAGTACTGATGGATATGGCGGATCGCCGGGAAATGGATGCGAAATATCAGCATGCCTAACCCGATAATTATCGGAACATCATGAATTAAAAAAAGGCTCCTTTTAGGAGCCTTTTTAATTATAACCTAAATTGAGCGGTTTTCAAGTTTGCCGACCCGGTGAAATAGGCTTCGCACTTTACAGGGCAGGCAGATACACGGAAGATGTCGTTTCGCTAAAGTCGCCTATGCGGAACAGCATCTGACGCAGTTCGAAGATCCCGCTTGCGGGAAGATGCCGTGAAATTGGAAATCGCTAATTTTAGGTATAATTTATCTTCGGGCATCATCAGGGTGGTCGCTCAAAAACCGGTACAGGGTGGCCCGGCCAACACCCAAGATTCTTGCAGCCCTTGCCTTGTTACCACCGGTTTTTATCAGTGCCCTTTTTACGTTTTCCACATTTAGCTTTCTCGAAGCTCCGCGAGAAGGATCAAGGATGCTCTGATCCTTGAGTTCCATAGGAAGATCTTTGGGAAAAATCGTATCACCGCTGCAATTCACAATGGCGAACTGTATAGCATTTTGCAACTCCCGCACATTACCCGGCCAGTGATAACCCATCATTACGGAAATGGCTTCCTTGGAAATTTCCGGGGGCATATTTTTATGCATCTCTCCTGCTTCCCTTAAAAAATGATCCACAAGTAGCGGGATGTCGTTTCTCCGTTCACGAAGTGGTGGAAGATGGATAGGAATAACATTGAGCCTATAAAACAAATCTTTTCGGAATGTTTTTTGCTGAACTTCCTTTTTGAGATCCTTGTTGGTGGCACTGATCACCCTGACATTCATATGAACCGTATTTTCTCCCCCGACTTTTTCAAACATACCGTCTTGTAAAAAGCGTAAAAGCTTTACCTGCATCTGTCTTGAAAGTTCAGCAACTTCATCAAGGAAAATGGTGCCTTTGTCAGCCAGTTCAAAACGTCCTTTTTTGTCCCGAAGGGCACCTGAAAAAGCACCTTTGACATGGCCGAACAGTTCGCTTTCAATGAGGCTCTCCGGAAGCGCTCCGCAGTTAATCGGAACAAAGGGTGCTCCGCTTCTGCGGCTTTCATTATGAATGGCACTGGCAACCAGTTCCTTTCCAGTACCGGTTTCACCCGATATATGTACCGGATAATCGTAGCCGGCAACATCCCGGATTTGCCGGAAGACCGTCATCATTTTACTGTCTTTTGCGATAATGCCTGAAAAACTCGTCAGTTCATGGGCCTTCATAGAAAGGTTTAAAATTTCGGTAACATCTACTATTGAAGCAAGTACACCGAAGTTCCGACCGTTTTTATCTCTTATCATCGAGACAGACATTTCGACGCGTCGGGATTCACCGTTTTTTGTTATAATATTGTTTACATACTCCTTTTTGTCTTCAAAATCAGGTTTATCCCCGCAAAAAGAACATTGTCCTCCGCAGAACGGTTCTCCAAAAACTTCATGGCAATCCTTGCCCAGAAGTTCTTTTCTATCGTAACCGGTTATTCTTTCGGCTTCCTTATTGAAATAAAAAATATGCCGGTTCAAATCATGGGCGATGATGCCGACCTTGAGGTTGTCAAGAACGCGCTCCAGATTTTTCTTATCAGCGAGTATTTTTGATATCATGGCTTCTGACATAATCGGTATATATAAGATATCAGTAGTTTTTTGTCAAAGATTATCTATATTCATATCGTCTCTGATCCCAAACCGGGTCAGTACAAAATCATATTTTACCGGATCATCAGGAATAATTTGTCTAAAACCGGTTGTTATCTCAAGGGCGGTGAGCATGTTTGCCTGTTGTTTTGCGGTAAAACCCAGTTTCAAGCCTATCTTGTGCATATGAGTATCCAGGGGAATGATGAGTTTTGACACTGGCACACCATACCACCCTCCTGGATCGACACGGTCCTTTCGGATCATCCACCTCAAAAAAAGATTCATTCGNNTCAGCGCAGGAATGATGGTCCTGTCATCATCAGATATCGCACGAACAAAGCAGTCGTTTAATGAACCATATTGGTCGATGACATTTTTTATTCCCTGAAGCAAGGCCGCGATATGATCTCCATTGGCAAATCTGTGTCTAAATCCCTTGAAAATTTCACACATGGATGAATGCGTCGATTCTTTAAGAAACTGATGGGGAGAGGGTCTCATCATATAAAGAACACATGAAACGCTTTTCAATATTTGTTTCACCCTGCCATATGCCAATGAAGATGCAATCAATCCAACAATCTCCCGATCCTTGACATCGTTGTATAAATGCAGAAATTCAAGCGGATCCGGATGAATATATTTGGGTTGATTATATCTTTGATATAAATCTTCCAGTTTTTGTTTAATGTTTTTTTGGCACATTTTGATTCAGGCTTGTCAAACACAGGTTTTTTCATATATATATTTGGGCTGAGTGGTTCAACGTTCACAGTTCCAGGCTGAAAGGCTCTAACTGGATCAAATCAAAAAGATTTCGCCACATAGCGGCGATAAGAATGTTTCACCTGATAGGTGAAAGAGGCTAATCGGCACATTATATGACAAAGTGAGAGCTGACAAGAATCACAGCCTTTGAACCCTAAACCTTGAACCGATTACTTTATATTATGGAATTATGATGAAAAACCAAACAAATAACATACATTCCCTTATTTTTGAAGAAAAAGAAGTCATACTTGTGGGCACAGCACACGTATCCAAAGAGAGTGCTCAACTGGTCAGCGATATCATCGAGACTGAAAAACCGGACACGGTCTGCGTCGAACTGTGTGACGCCAGGTATCAGTCCATTCGCCAAAAAGATAAATGGCTGGATACGGATATCATCAAAGTNNGAAGCCATCGGTGCACATATACATCTATCCGATAGAAACATTCGTATCACCTTGGCAAAGACTTGGCGAGCCATGGGATTGTGGGGTAAAATCAAGCTGCTGTTTCAACTGATTTTGTCAATGGGTGAAATCGAAGACATAAGTGAGGAAGACATTGAAAAGATGAAACAGGAGGATGTGCTTGAGACACTCCTTGCCGACGTAGGAAAGGCACTTCCTGTTTTAAAGGATATTCTNNATCGACGAAAGGGATCAATACCTGACCCATAAAATACGAACAGCGCCAGGGAAAAATATTGTTGCTGTTGTGGGTGCCGGTCATGTTCCTGGCATTAAAAAATACTGGGAAGCCGACATCGACATTGAACGCTTAAATCAGATCCCACCCAAAGGGAAACTATCCGGCATCTTAAAATGGATTATTCCTTTGGGTATACTTGTCCTCTTTGTATGGGGCTTTTATCATGGCGGAACCCATGCAGGAACAGATATGATCACATGGTGGGTGATGGCAAATGGTATTCTTGCCGGTCTTGGCGCGATCATCGCACTGGCTCATCCGTTTACGATTTTGTCTTCAATTCTGGCCGCCCCCCTAACCTCTTTAAACCCCATGATTGCAGCGGGTTGGGTTTCAGGACTTGTAGAGGCCTTTTTACGGAAGCCGAAGGTCAGGGATTTTGAGAATTTATCCAATGACATCCTCTCCATTAAAGGTTTCTGGAGAAACAAGATCACACATATTCTTCTGGTGGTGGTTTTTACAAACGTAGGAAGTTCAATTGGCACCTTTGTTGCCATCCCACTTATGGTGAAAGTATTGTAACTATGGAGATGCCAAAAATGAACCAAGATATTCGTATCGGCGCACTGATATCCGGAAGCGGAACAAACCTCCAGGCCATCATGGATGCTTGTGAATCAGGGCAAATACGCGGCAGAATCGTATTCATTGGATCGGACAATCCCGACTCCGAAGGTCTTAAAAAGGGNNGAAAAAGAAAAGCTTCCCGATGATTTTGATCTCGATGAAATTCTTTCAAAACAACACCTTTTCCCTGCAGATGCCGATGATGAAAAGATGAAATATTTTTTTACCTCGCGGGCGATTGCCGAAGCAGCACTGCTTTCCAGAATGAAAAAGTATCCGTTTGACCTTCTGGTACTGGCTGGTTTTATGAGGAATCTGACGCCCTATTTTATCGACAGGGTAAATACTGTTCCCGGTCATCCCCGCATCATGAATATTCACCCTGCACTTCTCCCGGCGTTTCCCGGTATTGACGGATATGGTGATACGTTTCGTTATGGATGTAAAATCGGCGGATGTACGGTTCATTTTGTCGATTTTGGCGAAGATTCAGGTCCCATTATCGGCCAAAGAGCTTATACTATTTTAGAAGATGACACCATAGAATCTGTCAGGGAAAAAGGCTTGAAACTGGAATGGGCGCTTTATCCGGAATGTGTAAAACTTTTTGCTGAAGGTCGCCTTAAAACCGTCAGGATGTCATATGTTCTTAAAAGAGGAGAAAAAACACACAGAACAGTGGTAAGGATTTTACCGTCGCAGAACTGAAAATATAATTACGATCATCGTTTCGTCTACGGAGTTATATCGATGTTAAAGGAGCTTCAGATAAGGTTTAATTTTTGCTGGAAGCTTACCCCTTAAGATTACGAAACATCATATTCGTTTTCAACTCGTGAAAAAAGAATTTGTTAAGCTGTTTATCCTGACAATAATGCTTTTGGGACTACCCCTTTTGGGAATCGTTCTTGCGAACTTTCCGGTCCAAAGGTATCTGGAGTTTCCCCCGCATAGCCGGTATGTCCATCATAATCCGTTCTCATGGATCGTCTTTGTGGGATACACCATTTTTATCCTTTCTTTTGCCGTCCCCCTTATCTTCAAAGGGTTCAAATTATACGGTCAGAACAAGATCAACCCATCGCCTTTATATGCTTTCCCCTGGTGGGGATGGTTGGGCGTTATCACCGGTATTCTGACATGGATGTTGGCCTGGACACGATTCCCCTGGTTTGCTAAATTCCAACCCCACACCTTTACACCGCTGTGGCTTTCATATATCCTTGTCATCAATGCAATTTGCCAAAAACATGCCGGACGCTGCATGATGCTCAATCAAACCCGGCTTTTTCTTTTTCTATTCCCCGTTAGCGCAGTATTCTGGTGGTTCTTTGAATACCTGAACCGTTTTGTTCAGAACTGGAGCTATACCGGGGTTCATTTCAGTTCCTGGGAGT
Source organism: Desulfobacteraceae bacterium (assembly GCA_003486165.1). Lineage (GTDB taxonomy): Bacteria > Desulfobacterota > Desulfobacteria > Desulfobacterales > UBA11574 > UBA11574. The sequence continues at coordinate 328 of DNGT01000302.1, read as the reverse complement.
ATTTCTTGTATGCAACCCTTTCCTATTCAACCGTACTTCCGGCAGTTATGGGAACACGAGACATGATGTACATGTTTTCATGGGTTCGACCGGGATTCGATAGTTTTAAGCCGTTTAAATGCCTTCATCCAAAAATGTTGGCCCTTTCGGCACTTGTCCTATCCGGCATCGGCCTGATGTACATCGGCGTGCGACCCAATTACCTTTTCTCCTTGCTATGGATCTCGCCACTGATCATCATTATCTCACTTCAGGCTCTGACCGGAGAAAAGCATATTCTCTCAGGATTGGCTGCCGGTCATTGGAGCCCAGTGGTATCATCCGCCAT